>CP076745.1:303393-606787 GCA_019262145.1 Candidatus Methanogranum gryphiswaldense
TTCACGCATTTGGTGGAAAAAGGGTATAAAAGAAGATTTTGTTATTCATTCTTGAAAAAATCGATATTATTGCTATAATAAAATGCAGCACAAAAAGACAATCTTTTGATTTGATATGTTAGTCAAAATATTCTTGTTTATTTTTATCTGGCCAAGGCCTCAATATATTAACAGATTTAGTACTCACGTTTTTATTTCATTGTAGGGATGAGTAGGAAAGTGGTAGCCCTGTCCGGGTTCGAACCGGAGTCGCCGGCTCCAAAGGCCAGCATGATTGACCACTACACTACAGGGCTATTGTTTCTACTTTACGCAATTCATTTATTTAAGGCTCTTCCAACCAAATACGTAGATGCGCATCCTGTAACCTCGACATCAATGAAAATTCCTAGCGGAATATCGCCTTTTACGGCAATCGGCCTGTAATTTTCTGTACGAGCGATCACAGTTCCTTCCTTCCCTTCTTCGGTCACAAGTACCCTATATGTTCTGCCGATCAATTTGGAATTGACCTGGTATTCAGTGATGTTCTTCACATCGGTCATCTCAGCAGAGCGTTCGGCACTGATCCTCCCATTGATCTGTGCCATTGAGATCGCGGGGGTTCCAGGCCTCGGAGAGAATCTTGTTATATTGACAGTGTCTGCTTTGAGTTCCTTTATAAGATCTATGCTTTTTCTGTGATCTTCTTCTGTTTCTTCGGGGAACCCTGTGATCATGTCTGTAGATATGCTTACTTCAGGATACCTTGTACGCAGTTTACTTACTATGTTCAGGAATTCTTCTACAGTGTAATGTCTTTTCATTTTGGAGAGGACATCGTTACTGCCGCTTTGTACCGGGATGTGAAAGAACTTATACACACGCGGATCTTCGATAGCATCCAACATATCATCTATTATTGGTTTGAGACTATTGGGATTCATCATCCCTATCCTGATGCGGTAATCACCCTTTGTTTCTAGCATCTTGGAAATGAGATGAGCAAGATCTGTTCCGGTGTCTCTGCCGTAGCATGCTGTGTCTTGTGCGGTGACAAGTATCTCTTTAGCGCCGTCCAATACAAGTCTTTGGAATTCACGGACGATGTTCTCTTCCGGGTAGCTTAAAAGATTACCTCTGGCGAATTTTGTTATGCAGTATGTGCAGTTGCCCAAACACCCTTGTGCTATCGGTATGATCCCGAAGCAGCTGTTTTCCATGTCGGGGATGGAATCGCCACAACCGTATCTGTCCAATACAAGTTTTGAAAAATCCTCGTATTCGTTAGGAGGAAGTATTATGGAATCAGGCAGTCGGATTAGTATGCGGCCAGGTTGAACCTTTGCCATGCAGCCCGTCACAATGACCTGCTTTCCTGCCTTGCGGAGTTCTGACATCCGCTTGATCATCTTTTTTTCCGTAGTGTCGACAACGGTGCATGTGTTGAGGATCACTATGTCTGCTTCTTGCGCAGTATCCACTCTCTTATGACCTAATTCGGTCATGCGGTCAGAGAGTTGCCTGCCCTCACCAAAGTTCATTGTGCAACCGTATGATTCCACAAAATATCTCATGTTACACTGTCTTCTCAGCGGGTTGCGGCTTCTGTCGTGACCGTTCCGAATGCTGTTTTGGCGGAGATGTTTGTAATTTTGGTATGTACCGCATTTCCTTTCGATGTTCCTGGTACAATGACAAGGTAATCCATGAACTTACCTACGCCATCTCCTTTCTTTCCAACATCCGTTATGAGCAATTCGATAATATCTCCCACTTTCAGGGTGTTAGGGCTTTCTACTCTAGCTGTCTTTTTGACATTAATCGATCTGCGTGCACCACATGCTTCGCATTCGAGAATGAGTGTCCTGTCCTCTTTGACAACCTTTGTGTCGGGAAGTCCGCATTCCGAGCAGATGACATATGTCTCGGTGTATGATTGGATCTTATCGTTAATGTTTTGAGGGTTGATCTTGGCTTTGAATATGACCCTGCGACCTTCCAGATTTCCAGGGGTTCCAAGTTCTTTGAGGAGGAATTGAAGCACATGCTGTGGGTCCCTTCTCAGTTTGTCGGTGACATCGATGAAGTTCCTGAATATCGTTATCTTTCCTTCTTGGATTATATCAAGTTCGGGAAGTACGAACCTTTCGTGGTTCACGATAGTTTCTGGTAGTACGCTTTTTGCTCTGTCGAGCAGTGTAAAGTAATTGTCATCTGATGTCATAGTACCGCTTATTGGGGCTTACTTTATAAAGGTATTGCGCATGTGCGGGTGTTTTTAGTGCTTGTTCTCCATGTATTGTATGGCTGCATTCACTAGTCCCTGGTGCAATGGTGAAGGACTTAGAGGCCTGGATTTGAATTCCGGATGGAATTGTGAAGCAACAAAGTAGGGATGTCCCTCCAGTTCTCCTATCTCCATTCTGGAGCCGTCATCCGATCTTCCTGTGAATTTCCATCCTGCTGCTTCCAAACGCTCTATGTATGCAGGGTTGACCTCATATCTGTGTCTGTGTCTTTCCGATATATCGGTGCTTTTGTAGAGGTCGAATGCTTTTGAGGATTTTAAGACCTTCACAGATTGTGCACCAAGACGCATTGTGGCCCCCATTGTTTTGACGGCCTCTTGTTCATGCATGATGAAAATAACAGGATTGGTGGTTTCCGGATCGAACTCCGTACTGTTCGCATCCTTAAGGTTCAACATATGTCTGCTTATCTCTATTGTAGCGATCTGGAATCCCAGACATATTCCAAGGAAGGGGATGTTGTTTTCGCGTGCATATTTTGTGGCAAGGATCTTTCCCTCTACACCCCTGATACCAAACCCACCTGGAACGATGATGCCGTGCACATCCATCAGGAGTGATTTAGGATCTTTGTTTATGAGATCGTCGCTGTCGATGAATTTGATTTTGATCTTGCAACTTTGCTTCGCACCTGCATGTGTGAAAGCTTCGAGATGACTGAGGTAAGAGTCTGCCAGAGCAGTATATTTTCCTACCAATGCTATGCAGATCTCCTTCTTGGGTTCCAGTACGTTATTGAGGAATTTTTCCCAATCTTTCATGTTCCTCTTAGTGGTCAAAGGGACGAGTTTCATTTTGTCAATTATGTAATCGGCGACACCTTGTTTTTCAAGTGTCAGTGGAACTTCATATATCGAGCGGGCATCTGGTGCAGATATTACCGCCTTTTCATCGACATCGCAGAACATTGCGATCTTTGCCTTTGCAGCATCGCTGATGGGTTCTGAACAGCGGCCAACAATGATATCTGGTCTTATTCCGATGCTCATCAGTTCTTTCACCGAGTGCTGTGTCGGTTTGGTCTTCTCTTCCCCGACGGAACCCATGATCGGTATGAGCGTAGTGTGGACGAACATCACATTCTCTTCTCTTCCGAAATCCCTACCGAGTTGTCTGGCAGCTTCGAGGAAAGGCATGGACTCCATATCTCCTACAGTCCCTCCGAGTTCGATGATGATCACATCTGCGCCAGATTCCCTTGCTACCGTCGTTATGCGTCTCTTTATTTCGTTCGTTATATGAGGAATGATCTGAACGGTCTTTCCGAGATAATCCCCGCGCCTTTCATTCTCAATTACCGTTCTGTATATTTTGCCAGTAGTTATGTTATGGTTACTGTTGAGCTCCAGGTCCATAAATCTTTCATAATTTCCCAGGTCCAGATCGACCTCTCCCCCATCGTTGAGAACATATACTTCTCCGTGTTCAAAGGGGTTCATAGTTCCCGCATCGATGTTGAGATACGGGTCGATCTTTATTGCGGACACGTTGAGCCCGCGTGCCTTAAGAAGGCGTCCAATAGAGGATGCAGTGATCCCTTTACCTAGTCCCGATATAACTCCACCGCTGACAAAAATTAGTTTCATACAAATCAACGGGAATAATCCTATTGGTTGAATGTTAATAAACCTGTTGATTCAACGAAAAAGATGTACTATTGTTGTATTTGATGACTGTCCATCACATAATATACCTGGGTGCATTCTTCGTCGCAGAAAAGGCTATGGGAAGGATTTAATAATCCTAGCTCTTCTGTGTCACCGTTAATGCCTGTTGGTTACCAGTCACATTCTGACGTGTCCGGTAAAAGGTGTTAAATATGAAGTTAGGATAGACCACATTAGCGTGAAGCTATTGCTATAAGCATGTGCTTTAAATACGATAATTAGTATCGTGTCGAAATACTTCAAACGAAGGTGAAAATTTGGGTAGAGGTCTAAATACCGCAAGAAAAATGAAGTCTGACCGCCAGAAATTCCGCTGGCTGGACAGGGGTTACAAGAAAAGAGTACTGAGACTTAGGGAGAAATCCGATCCATTAGAGGGATCGGCACAGGCACGTGGAATAGTGTTGGAGAAAGTCGGAATCGAGGCTAAACAGCCCAACTCTGCAATCCGTAAGTGCGTAAAGGTACAGTTGATCAAGAACGGACGTCAGATCACAGCATTCGCTGTCGGTGACGGTGCCATCAATTTCATAGATGAGCACGATGAGGTTCTCGTCGAAGGTATCGGCGGAAGGATGGGACGTTCATATGGTGACATTCCCGGAGTCCGTTACAAAGTTATCAAGGTAAACAATGTCTCTCTGAACGAAATGGTCAGGGGAAGGACAGATAAGCCAATAAGGTGAATTAAATGTCAGATGAGATCGTTACGCAGAAAGCGCTCATATTCGGAAAATATGATACGTCCGAGGTTATCGTCAATGATGGCGGATTGGCAAAATACATAGACCTCACACCCACGAATGTGCCTCACTCGGGCGGTAAGCATGCAAACAGGTGGTTCGGAAAGTCCAAGCTCAGCATCGTTGAGAGGCTGATCAACAATATAATGAGGACCGAGAAGTACACCGGAAAGAAGATGAAGGCCTATAAGACAGTCAGTCAGGCCTTTGATATCATTGCAGCTAAGACCAAGAAGAACCCAGTACAGGTACTTGTCGAAGCTCTTGAGAACGCAGCACCACGTGAAGAGGTCACAAGACTTCAGTTCGGTGGAATCTCCGTTCCCAAAGCAGTAGATATCTCTCCTCAGAGAAGGTTAGATATCGCCCTCCGCAACCTCTCCACGGGAGTAGTTGCCGCATCTTCGAAGAATAAGAAGGCTATTTACGATTGTCTCGCAGACGAGATCCTTCTTGCCGCCAAAGGGGATATGACATCATATTCGGTTGCTAAGAAAGAAGAGATCGAGCGTGTTGCGCAGTCGGCCAGATGAAACTAACAATGGGTGAGTGATTATGGGCCGTAAAGAAGACAACATGAAAAAAGCGCAGGAAATCATGAAAACTCCTGAGTACATCAGGAATCTTGGTACCGCAGCGCATATCGATCACGGGAAGACAACATTCTCTGATAACCTGATCGCAGGTGCAGGAATGATGTCCTCTGAGCTCGCAGGAGAGCAGCGTGTTCTAGACTACGATGAGCAGGAAGCAGCGAGAGGTATAACCATCAATGCCGCATGTGCATCAATGGTCCATCACATCGACAATAAAGATTATCTTATCAATCTTATTGATACGCCAGGTCACGTTGACTTCGGCGGAGATGTTACAAGAGCAATGAGGGCTCTGGACGGAGTATATATTCTCTGTTGTGCGGTCGAAGGCATCATGCCTCAGACCGAGACCGTCATCAGGCAGGCGCTCAAAGAGCGTGTAAGGCCTATGCTGTTCATCAACAAGGTTGACAGGATGATAGTCGAGCAACAGGTGACCAAAGAGATGATGATCGAGAAGTTCTCGAAGCTTGTACATGAATTCAATGTGAAGATCATGAACATACTTCCTGCACCACTCAACAAACAGTGGCAGGTCAGCATCCAGGGCGGAACCGTTGCATTCGGATCCGCTTACAACAATTGGGCCATATCTGCACCATACATGCAGAAACACGGGATATCGTTCAGCGATATATTCGAGTACTGCTCCAGAGAGGGCGGCCAGAAAGAGCTCGCCAAGAAGATCCCGTTGCACGAGGTCGTTCTTGAGATGGCAATCCGTCATGTTCCGAACCCTGTCGATGCGCAGAAACTCCGTATACCAGTCATATGGAAGGGGGATCTCGACTCGAAGATAGGAAAACAGATGCTTTCATGTGACCCTAAGGGAGATGTCGCAATGATGATCACAAAGATCATCATGGACCCTCACGCAGGAGAGGTTGCCATTGGAAGACTGTTCTCTGGTGCAATCAAGAAGGGACAGACACTTTACATAGCTGGATTCCCAACACCACAGAGGGTACAGACCGTCGCGATGATGGTTGGAGCAGATAGAATAACGATCGAAGAGGCCGAAGCAGGAAACATTGTTGCGGTCACAGGATTGAAGGATGCAATCTCAGGATCAACTGTATCGTCGCTTCAAGACATGGAGCCATTCGAGAGAATGACCCACTATTCTGAGCCTGTAGTCACAAAAGCTATTGAGGCCAAGAATATGAAGGACCTTCCCAAATTGGTAGAGGTTCTCAGGACAATTGCAAAAGCAGACCCTTCGTTGAACATTGAGATCAACAATGAGACTGGTGAGCACTTGCTTTCAGGAATGGGAGAGCTTCACCTTGAGATCACTGAATATCGTATCATCAACGAACAAAAGGTGGATATAATCTCATCACCTCCGATCGTGGTGTATCAAGAGTCCATAAAGGGAAAGAACCCATCTGAGTTTGAAGGTAAATCACCTAACAAACACAACAAGTTCTATTTCCTTGTTGAGCCTCTTGAGAGCTCAATAAGAGCAGCCATTAGCAAAGGGGAGATCGATCCAGATGCAAAAATCAAGGATCCAAAAGCACTCGCAAAGCATCTTTTCGAGTTGGGTCTTCCTGTTGATGAGGGAAAAGTCGTTGCATTCAAGAACACCAATGTCCTTATCGACTGCACAAAGGGTATCCAGTATCTTCACGAGACAATGGAACTCATAAAGCAGTCCTTTGAAGAGGCAATGATGAAAGGACCTCTTGCAGGTGAAAAAGTAGCAGGGGTCAAGGTCAAACTCATGGATGCTAAGCTTCACGAGGATACGATCCACAGGGGTCCCGCACAGGTGATTCCCGCAGTGAGGGACGGTATATATGGAGCCATGTGCCTGGCAGGAAGAGTAATTCTTGAGCCTATGCAGCATGTTTTCATCAGTGTACCTCCTGATTTTATGGGATCGGCGGTCAATATGATCAACCAGCGCCGCGGAACCATCCTTGAGATGGGCCAGGACGGAGCGGACTCTACGGTTTCCGCCGAGTGTCCTGTAGCGGACATGTTCGGATTTGCATCTGATATACGTGGATCAACACAGGGTCGTGCACTCTGGTCCACTGAGAACGCTGGATTCAAGCAGGTCCCGCCTGAGTTGCAGAAGAAAATCGTTGCGGACATTAGGACCCGTAAGGGATTGAACCCTGAACCGTACGATGCAGGCTACTACTCAGGTCTGTAAACTTTTTATACAAACACTTTAATCGGCTAACAAGCACCTATATAAACAAAATCATAGGAGGAAAGAAATATGGCAGAGAAAGAGCACATGAATCTGGTCATCATCGGACACGTCGATCACGGAAAATCCACCCTTACTGGAAGGATTTTGCTCGAGACCGGTGCAATTGACCCACACGTAGTTGAAAAATACAAGAAAGAGGCAGAAGAGAAAGGAAAAGGATCCTTCTACTTTGCATGGGTCATGGACGGACTCAAAGAAGAAAGGGAGAGAGGAGTTACTATCGATGTTGCACACAAAAAGTTCTACACCGACAAATACTACTTCACCGTCATCGACGCACCTGGACACCGTGATTTCGTCAAGAACATGATCACTGGAACATCCCAGGCAGATGCAGCAGTCATTACCTGCTCCGCAATCGAGGGACCCCAGGCTCAGACAAAAGAGCACGTCTTCCTTGCAACTACACTCGGTGTAAAGCAGATCATCGTCGCCATCAACAAGATGGATGCAGTCAAATACGACGAGACCAAATACAAAGAGGCAAAAGAAGCGATGGTAAAACTCATGAAGATGGTCGGAGTCAAGACCGATGAGGTTCCATTCGTCCCTGTTTCCGCATTCGAGGGAGACAACATCAAAGTACTGTCCCCCAAGATGCCTTGGTACAAGGGCCCAACCCTTCTAGCCGCATTCGACAGCCTCAAGGTTCCCGAGAAGCACACAGAGAAGCCCCTCAGGCTTCCTATCCAGGATGTTTACACAATCACTGGTATCGGAACAGTCCCTGTCGGACGTATCGAGACCGGTGTCTTGAAGCCCAACATGAAGATCATGTTCGAGCCTTCCCACGTAACCGGAGAGGTAAAATCCATTGAGATGCACCACGAGCAGATGCCCAGTGCAGGCCCTGGAGACAACGTCGGATTCAACGTCCGTGGAGTTGCCAAGAACGATGTTAAGAGAGGAGATGTCGCTGGACCAGTTGATAACCCTCCCTCCGTTGCGAAGTCATTCACAGCGCAGATCGTTGTATTGAACCACCCCTCCGTCATCACGATCGGATACACCCCGGTGTTCCACTGTCACACATCCCAGACCGCATGCAGGTTCGTTGAGCTTATCAAGACAATCGACCCTAAGACTGGTCTAGCAAAGGCAGAGCACCCTGACTTCCTCAAGACAGGAGACATCGCACTCGTTAAGGTCGAGCCCACAAAGCCCCTCGTTATCGAGACAGCTAAAGAGTACCCTCCGCTCGGAAGGTTTGCAATCCGCGATATGGGACAAACTGTAGCTGCAGGTATGTGCATCTCCGTCGAGAAAGCCAACTGAAGGTAATCTCATATGTCACAGCGTGCAAGAATATCTCTCAGCGGAACCGACCCAGAAAAGGTCGACAGTGTCTGCGCACAGATCAAGGGAATATCCCAGAGAACCGGCGTGGACATCCGCGGACCTGTACCGCTTCCTACAAAGAAGCTGAAGGTTCCATGCAGGAAAAGTCCTGATGGAGAGGGAAGTGAAACATGGGATCGCTGGGAGATGCGTATCCACAAGAGACTCATCGATCTCGATGCTGATGAGCGTGCCCTTAGGCAGCTCATGAGGATCGAGGTTCCCGATGGTGTCAATATCGAGATCGTACTCCGCAGTACCTGAAATCTTTTTCATCCAGGGGGCTCCGGCCCCTTGAACTTAATTTTTAAATTTATTTTGAGATAATTATATACTGTTTACTACGTTCACATGGTCATTGGAATGATGATCATGAAAAGTGATGCCGTCAAAAAAGGAATGAATGCCGCTCCAGCCAGGAGTCTTCTCAGGGCTGACGGACTGACAGATGAGGATTTCGATAAACCCTTTATTGGTATTGCGAACTCCTGGAACGATATTGTTCCTGGCCACATACATCTTAATGAGATCGTTCAGGCAGTAAAGGAAGGTATAATCGAGGCCGGAGGAAAGCCATTCACATTTGGAGTTCCTGCGATCTGCGATGGTATCGCTATGGGCCACCAGGGAATGCGGTATTCTCTTATTTCGAGAGAGGTAATCTCCGATTGTTGTGAAGTGATGGTAATAGGTCATGCTTTTGATGGTTGGGTAGGTGTAACCAATTGTGATAAGGTAACTCCAGGTATGCTGATGGCCGCTGGAAGAATGAATCTTCCTGCACTCATGGTCACTGGTGGTGCGATGGAAGCAGGAAAAAAAGATGGAGAAACACTCGATCTACAGTCTGTTTTCGAGGCATTAGGTTCTTATTCAGCGGGAAAGGTCGACGAAGAGTACGTTAGGTCCATTGAATGTGCCGCGTGTCCCGGGAGAGGCAGTTGTTCTGGATTGTTTACTGCCAACACAATGGCATGTCTCACCGAAACACTTGGAATGAGTCTCACAGGATGTGGAACTTCTTTAGCGATTGATAATAAAAAGTTAGAGATAGCAAGAGAAACTGGAAAGCGGATCGTTGAAATGGTCCTTAAAGACATAAAACCCCGTGATATCGTCAACACAGATTCATTCCGTAATGCCATCTGCGTCGATATGGCGATCGGAGGTTCGACAAATACTGTTCTCCATATTCCTGCCATCTCAAAGGATTTCGGATGTCCCGTCACACTTGATACATTTGATGAGATCTCAAGGGTCGTCCCTCATATTACTAGTCTGAGACCTGCAGGACCATTTACCATTCGTGATCTGGACAACGCAGGAGGAATTCCTGCAGTATTGAACAGATTGCAGAAATATCTGAAGGACAGGCCTACGGCGAGCGGGAAGAACATATTGAGCATTGCTAAAGAGTCTAAGGTCTTAGACGATAATGTTCTCAGGCCACTCGACAATCCGTACCATAAGCAGGGAGGGATCGCCATTCTCAAAGGAAACATTGCACCGTTGGGATCTGTGGTCAAGCAAGCCGCTGTAGATCCCAAGATGATGAGATTTACAGGTAAAGCCAAGGTCTTTGATTCTGAAGATAATGCAAAAGACGCAATCATTTCTGGAAAGATCGTTTCCGGAGACGTGGTCGTCATAAGATACGAAGGGCCGAAGGGAGCACCCGGGATGCCTGAGATGTTATCACCTACCAGTTTGATCGTTGGAAGAGGATTGGGAGATTCGGTGGCATTGATAACCGATGGAAGATTCTCAGGAGCATCCAGAGGCGGAGCCATTGGTCATGTCTCGCCTGAGGCATATGAGAAGGGACCGATATCGATCGTTGAGAATGGAGACATCATCGATATCGACATTCCTGCAAGATCCCTCAATGTTAGACTTTCAGATCAGGAGATCAAAACACGGCTCACGAAGGTCAAGATCGTCGATCGTCCAGTGACCGGTGTTCAGAAGAAATACAGGGCACTTGTCACGAACGGGGCCAATGGTGCGTATCTCGAGTAAAACTTAAAGGGGATTTTTTCCCCATTTAATTATTTTTTAGACAACTTTTCAATCGGTCTCGCAGATTATCTGATCGGCTATGATAATGGCCGTCATCATTTCCACGACAATTACGGCTCTGGGCACTATGCAGGGGTCATGTCTTCCGGTAACTGTGACTTTGTCATTGTGCATCTCATCAAGATTCACTGTATCCTGTTCTCTTGCTATTGACGGTGTGGGTTTGAATACCGTGCGGAAGATAAGCGGCGCTCCGTCACTCATTCCTCCCAGAATTCCACCCATGTTATTTGTTCTGACCTTTACTCCATTATCAAAGTAGAACGGATCGTTACTTTGTGATCCCCTCATCTCAGATAGTTCGAAGCCTTTTCCGAATTCAATACCTTTGCATGCGGGAATACCGAACATAGCTTTTGCGATAAGAGCGTCCAGCGCATCGAACCAAATATCTCCGAATCCGATCGGAAGGCCCTCTGTTATGCATTCTACTGTACCCCCTACGCTATCTTTTTCTTGACCTGCGGCGGTGATCTCCTCGAACATTTCCCTATCGAGGGTTTCTGTACATGCTCTTGTTGGGAATTTACGAGAGTCTATTGACGATTTAAGGTCCCTGGTCTCCGTATCTTTCACTCTCCCTATCGAAGAGGTATGAGCTGAGGTGAATATACCATAACTTTCATTGAATTGTTGACATATGCTACCTGCTGCCACGATCGCAACGGTAAGTCTCCCTGAGAATTGTCCTCCTCCGCGTATGTCATGTTTTGGATATTTTATCAATGCAGGAAGGTCAGCATGACCGGGCCTAGGCGTTACACCGAATTTGAGATATTTTGAACCGTCGGTATTCTTGTTCCTTATTATTATGAGGATAGGGTTGCCATCCGTTACGTTGTTCACTATTCCTTGGGCGATATCGATCTCATCGTCTTCGGCTCTGGGAGTTCCTATTCCATGCGTTGGTTTTCTTAGTTCTATTGCTTGAACGATCCTACTGCGATCGATCTTGAACCCCGCAGGCAACCCTTCAAGTATACAACCTACACATTCTGCATGGCTTTTTCCGAAAAGGTCAAATTTAACCCTTCTTCCAGTTTGGTACATCGATTCACCTTTCGAATATCAAACCGATTTTGGACATATCCTCTGGGAAATTGGGGTATGATACTGCATAGCAATCATCGTTATCGACAATAACAGGATTTTCGCAGATCAATGAGGCTATTGCAGCGGACATTAGTATCCTGTGGTCATCCAATGTTTGTACTTTTCCTCCAGTGAGTCTCTTTTTTCCACGGATTATGCATCCATCTGCGGTTTCTTCTGCATCTGCACCTATGGCTTTTAACATTGCGACCGTCGATTTGATGCGATCGCTCTCTTTATGTCTCAATTGAGGCGCACCGTACAATTTACTTGTCCCATCCGCAGTGCTTAGAAGCACGGCAACTACAGGGAATAGGTCTGGGGTATTTCCCATGTCAATATCCACTGCCTTGAGTTTGCCTTTGGATATGCTTATGTTTTTTCCGGATACGTTCACGACGGCTCCGCAAAGCTTTAGGATATCAAGGATGCGGCGGTCACCTTGAGGATCTGAAAGATCCATATCGGTCACGGTGACGTTATCCCCGTTGAGTGCGGCACCTACCATGGGAAATGCAGCAGAGGAGAAATCTGCAGGTACATGATAATTGAATGCCTTGTATCCGCTCTTGCCTTTAACTTGAAAATGATTTTTTTCTCTTGTGCTCTGGGCACCTGCGATCCTCATCATGTTCTGCGTGATATCGAGATATGGGTCGGACAATATCTGTCCGTTAACTGTCAGCTCGGTGTCATTGGGTAGCATGGGTGCAGTGATCAACAGCGATGTAATGAATTGTGAACTTACGGTGCCATCAATCTCAACATGTCCACCGGCGTTAGGTCCTTTTACTGTGACAGGAGGTCTGCCGTTCTCCGATGTACAGGTGACTCCGGTCATTCTGAGAGCATCCAGTAATGGTGCCATTGGTCTTTTTTTCAATGATTCGTCACCGGTTATAGTGACCTTTTCATCGAATATGGAAACAATGCCTGTCAAAAGACGCATCGTAGTCCCGGAATTGGCGGTATCGACAGTATCAATAGGAGCATGGAGGCTACCGCCTTCGATAATTACTCTTTTACTGTTCAGAGCGTCTTTTTCATTCTCGACCTTTATTCTAGCGCCCATTGCTTCACACGATTTGAGTGTCGCTTTGGTGTCTTCGGAGAGCAGAACGTTGTCTATTTCGCTTTTTCCATCAGCCATTGCGGCCAAAAAGAAAGCACGGTGCGTATGACTTTTTGAGGGAGGTGTTGATATCGTTCCATCTAGTTTTCCGCCTTTGAATATCATATTCATTCAGGTATCCCCCTTGTTTTTGTAAGTATCGTATTTTTAAGACCTGTTCTCTCAATGAAGGCCTGACCTCTTCCGTTCTCGAGTACGATGGCTATTGCCGGTCCTGAACCAGACATACCAGCCCCTAGTGCACCGTTGTTCAAAGCCATCTCCGCTACAGAATTATCCACTTCAGACACTTTTGAGATTATGCGCCCATTCATGGTCATGGCGCTGAAAGGATAGAATTCGGTGATGCCAAGAGCGGCATTGATCTCCGTGCCTACTTTTTGGAGCTCTTCCAGGTTGAGAGTGTTCTTTCTGATCTTTTTATCTGGAATGTAGAGGACGACATCGTATGTCTCTATGTCCCTGTGGAGTATGATCTGATTTTCGCTATTATTGGTAATAACAAGACCTCCAAGTTCGCATCCGCAGGCATCATCGAACGATCCAGTTACTGTCACCTTTGCTCTTTTTGCACATGACACGCCGTGGTCGACGAGCACCACAGGATTGATATGGAAATTATATTCGTTGAATACGGCATGTAGTATTGCATTACACGCTGAGCTCGAGCTCTTCAATCCTCTTGAGACCGGTATCTCAGAATTTACAATGAGCGCCCATCCTGTAGGTTCTTGTCTGTTCATGACCTTGTATGCCTTTTCGACACAATACCTGGCCATTGTTGTATCCTCATCGGGATCATTAACAATGCTAACTGTTCTTTTTTCTCCACCAGGTATGAATTCGGCCTGTGTTTTGAGCTCTATTCCGATGGTTGCACCTATTCCCATAGGCATTGCATTGATAACGGTGATCGCACCATGTGATACTCCCTTTCCGGTCATTGTAGTACACTCCTCATTGTCTCGAATTGATCATAGTCGCCGGTCCAGAGTCCGAACGATGCGGCCCCTTGTCCTGCAAGCATGTCGGCTCCGGAGACAGTTCTTGCACCTACAGAAATAGCTCTGGATATTATAGGGGTATCCCTTCCATAGACCATATCGAAGACCGTATGGTCCTTGTTGAGTTGTTTAAGATTCAATGGATATTCTCCTTCTCCGTACATTCCGACAGGAGTACTGTTCACAATGAGGTCATTCATTTGAACAGGAACGGAATCTTTTTGTTTGTATTCGCAGCCCATATCTGATGCCAGACTTTTTGCTGTGGATTCGTTCCTTCCGGTTATCGTAACATGACATCCCTTTTCCAATAGTATGTATGCGCAGGCTCTGGCTGCTCCCCCGGAACCCATTATGACAGCTTTTTTTCCTTTGGGTTCGAATTTTCCCTTTTTAAGAGCTGTTTCTATACCGATTATATCTGTATTGTACCCTTTCAGTTTGCTGTTCTCGTTTACGACAGTGTTAACGGCTCCAATATCCTGGGCAGTTTTATCCATGCAATCTAATTGTTGTATTATGTTTTGTTTGTGAGGTATAGTGACATTGATACCCTTTATGTTATATTCCCGTATAATGTCAGCACAATGTTCCAGGTCCCCTGTTTCGAACTTGAGGTATATACCGTTCAACCCCTTTATTTCCATTGCAACTTCATGCATGATGGGAGATTTTGATTTGGATAGAGG
Source organism: Candidatus Methanogranum gryphiswaldense (assembly GCA_019262145.1). Taxonomy (NCBI): domain Archaea; kingdom Methanobacteriati; phylum Thermoplasmatota; class Thermoplasmata; order Methanomassiliicoccales; family Methanomassiliicoccaceae; genus Candidatus Methanogranum; species Candidatus Methanogranum gryphiswaldense. Next base: position 318,252 of record CP076745.1, read on the forward strand.
GCAACCGACTATACCAGTTATCATGCAGTCATCACCGAGTTTTCTCATATCCTTTATACTCAGTTGTCCGGGGGCTGTTGGTTCTCCAACGTATCCGAATGAGAATTCGTTTTTTAGAAGTGTTTTTCTGATCCTTGTGATCTTTCCAAATTCGCCCATACCCAGCAGAACATGTCTACTATCAATTTTTTCAGAGGACACGAATATATTGTGAAGGTCAGCGAATCCTTTTACTGCAAAGGCACCTTTGTGTATGTCTCCGTCCATGGACATGAGTTTGTTGACAATAGCATCATACGACGGGGTCAGATCATAATTATGGTATGAGGATACAACTGTAAGATGAGTGTTCGGTCTGGGGGTTTCCCCCACATCGATCATCCCGTTGAATCCGCTGGGCAGCAATGACAGATCCACGTTCCCGCGATAAGTGACCAGAAGTTCTTTATTCGGTATGTGGGGCACTTGACCCAGCAGATCAAGTCTGATCTCGACCATATCGGCATCTGAAAGGTCATCCTTTTCCGAATATGAGCTCAGAGAGGCGCAGATCCTGCCGATCATAATTCCCTGATCGTCTCATCGATCTTCATACCAAAGTGGCGTCCACCAGATTCCAGTCTGGCATATACCTCATCGCCTGTTTTTATCTTGGATACGGAGATTGATCCTTTTGGTCCGACCAATTTGACCGTTTCTGCATTTTGTAAGATGGTGGTATATTTTTCCTTTCCATCAGTGGCCTCAAGTATGAGCATGGGTCTCTGTTCGATCTTACATCTACCTACGCTGGATATTCTGGTTTTTCCACCTTTATCGACGAGAAGTATGGTTTCTCCGGATTTGAGCTCAGAAAGATATCTGGTCTTTCCTTCAGGTCCGAGTACATAGGCATGCACGGCTCCTGCATTCACTCTGAAAGGCCTCGCGTTGACATAGCCGTTGTCCTCGCTTTCTGATTGTATAAGGAAGAGGCAGGATGCGGTCGAACCAATCAGCATACCTTCTCCTGGACGCATCATCGATACAGTGTCTACGCAAACTCTGTCGCCCATCTCTATTTTCTTCACATCCAATACCTTTAAAGGTACTAGATTTACGTCGGAAGATTCCATGCTGAGGTCCGCAAATTGCCTGACCTCATTACCTGTGGACACATCTATCACAATGCCATCTACACCTTTTTCCAAAGTAGTCAGATATGTTTTCGCCTTTTCAACACTGGATGCGCATGCAAAGATGCGGGTATCTGTTTTATGGAATTTGGCGATCATATTCTCAAGGGGAATGATGGTCCAGTCTGACGTTCCTAGAACTACGGTCTTACATTTTCCGGCAAGTGCCATGGCTCCTTCTTGATCGGCAGGTTTTTTCAGTTCTACATATACTGAATCATCTGAGAGTTTTCCATTGTCGTTGAAGATAAGTTTGACATTTCCGAAGGAGGTAAAATCTTTGTCTTCAGGTCTTACGATGGCAACTGTCACACCACACTCTAGAGCGCTTATCACCAATTCTTTTCTTTTTTCCTTTTTATCAGGAGTATCCGCTTTGACCCAGATTTCTTTTGACATGTTCACTCCAAATTCTGGTATGCTTCTTTGACAGTTGCTCCATGTAGAACTATATCAGAGATGGCTTTGGTCATTGCTTCGACATTTTGGTGTTGGAACACATTACGCCCAATAGAAACACCTTTTCCTCCGGCCTGAAGTGAATCATATACCATGTTGAGGATATCCATATCGGATTTCATCTTCGGTCCGCCTGCGATCACTACTGGCGCAAGTGCTCCGTCGACCACTTTTTCGAAAGTTTTCACATCGCCAGTATAGCTGCATTTGACCAGGTCTGCGCCGAGTTCGGTTGCTACTCTTGCTGCGTGTGCAACAACGGCTGGATCATACGAATCAGATATCTTAGGTCCGCGAGGGTAGGCCATAACTAGAAGAGGCATACCCCAATCTGCGCATTCTTCGGAGATCATTCCGAGGTCAGATAGCATTATGGTTTCTGTTTCAGCACCTACGTTGACATGCATCGATACGGCATCCGCACCGATCTTAAGTGCTTCCTCGACGGTTGCTACGAGGGTCTTGCTGGTAGATGTCACTCCAATGTCAGTGGATGCTGATAGGTGCAGTATGAGTCCGATATCACGGCCGCTTGTACGGTGACTAAAGCGGATAAGACCCTTGTGCATGAGTACAGCAGTTGCACCGCCGTTTGCCACATCATCTACGGTCTTTTTCATGTCGATAAGACCCTCTACTGGACCTATGGAAACTCCATGGTCCATAGGTACGATAACACAGTTTCCTGTGTTCCTATCGACTATCCTCTCCATTCTTATGCTTTTTCCGTACATTTGTATCAACTCCCGGATCGTTTGATGACGATCCGATCCCGTGATCAATATCCTCATTCTAGCGAAACATATATATTTATTGCCAGGTTCATGGAAGGATAGTGGGCTGGTAGATCAGCTGGAAGATCGCTTGCTTTGCAAGCAAGAAGTCGCGTGTTCAAATCACGCCCAGTCCACCACTCGTATGATTGTTTTGAAGCCTTTTCATAGTATAATTCGTTAATTTGTTTGATCGTAGTATAACATTTCTAGAATTCTATTAACAGGATTTTTGATCGTTTTCACATTCGTGCAATGCATTTTCAGCTATTTTGTACACTCTTTCATATTGTGATTGATAGACAATTCTATCTGCATCTCTGATATTTCCGCCGGACCCTGGTACGCTATTGAATTTTAGATATTCTTTGACCAAATAATCCAGAGGTATCGGTTGTGATTTGATCATTTTTTTGAATGTTGATAGATATACGGTGAATCCCATTTTTTTCAGCACACACAGAAGCTCATCTTCATTCTGAATTTGATCCATGATTTGAAATTAACATACATAATATAAGTATAATTTGCAAAAAATTCGAGGATCCTTAAGATCATTTGTTCTTATACAGGAAGAATCATCACAATTCAGTTGCAGTTATTATTAACGGGTCCATCCGCCAGTTACTTATATGCACAATACTGTCCGATTTTTGGTGAACTGAATGCCAAGTTTTGCTGATCCGTTTGTAGGAAATGTAAATAAAAAAATGTCAAAAGAGGAATTGGCACAGGCTCTAAGACTGGACATCGCTGGTGAGTTAGAAGCTATAACTGTTTACGAGTCGCATATACTCGCTACGGACGACCCCGTTGCAAAGGCTGTCCTGTCAGATATAAGGGATGAGGAAAAGGTCCACATGGGGGAGTTGATAACGCTCATGCGTTATCTTGACCCAATGGAGACCGAGCATTTTCTTTCCGGAGAGGAAGAAGTAAAAGAGATGCTTGACAAACTCAGAGCGCAGGGTAAGATCAAAAAATGATCCGATCTAAAACAGTTTAACTCTATTTCTCATTTATTAAAGATATAAATTTTAAAGTGTTTGAAATGATATTCAATCGAATTTACCGACCGTCGCTTTTATGCGCCTTACCCCTGCAGCACAACTTTCTTCTTTCTGTATCTTGAAGCCTTGAAGTTCTCCAGTTTGTGCGACATGCGGTCCACCGCAAAGTTCTGAGGAAACATCGCCTATGACGTAAACTTTGACAAATTGTCCATATTTGTTGTCAAATACGCCGATCGCACCAGATGCTTTTGCGTCATCTAGGGGCATCTCCTTGCATACGACGGGAATGTCCGCTTTTATGGCCTCATTGACATATTTCTCGATAGCTGTGAGTTCTTCTGGAGTGAGTTTTCTGTCAAAATTAAAATCGAATCTTAGTCTTTCCGCAGTGATGTTGCTTCCTTTCTGTCTTATATCGGGGTCGACCAGATCCCTAAGTGCAGCGTTAAGAAGATGTGTTGCAGTATGCAGTTTCGTGGTTTCTTCGGTATGGTCCGCCAACCCTCCTTTGAAAACTTGGTCCGAACCAGCTCTGGATTTATCCTGATGGTCTTTGAATCTGTTGTTAAAGTCGTCTATATTGACAGTAAGTCCTTTTTCAGCTGCAAGTTCTTGTGTCAATTCTACTGGGAATCCATAGGTATCATAGAGTTTGAAAACAAGTTCTCCATTCAATTCTTTGGAATCTCCGTTCTCGACAAGCATCTCTTCGAACCTTCTGAGTCCCTTGGTGAGTGTTTTATGGAACTTTTCTTCTTCCGCAGTTAATTTTTCATAAATGTCCGTCTTATTATTTTCAAGTTCAGGATATGCCGCAGAATAATCGCGAACAATGACCTCAGCGATCCTTTGCATGTATGTTCCATCATAACCTAATTTAGACATGTATCTGCTAGCTCTTCTGATGAGTCTTCTTAAAATGTAGCCTTGTCCCATCTTGGACGGTACCACACCGTCACCAAGCATGAATGTTGCAGCTCTTAGGTGATCGGCTATAATTCTGAATGATATTATGTCATCTTCGTATTTTTTACCGGAAATTTCTTCTATTGTCCTTATTATCGGTTGGAAAAGTTCCGTGTCGTAGACGGTATCTTTTCCATTCATTATGCGGAGTGCTCTTTCAAGACCCATTCCAGTATCTACGTTCTTTTGACCAAGCGGGGTGAATTTACCATCTTTGTCTTTGAAATATTGCATGAACACATTGTTCCATATTTCAGTGTATTTTCCGCAGTGGCAGGAGGGTCCGCAATTCGGACCGCATTTTTGTCTGCCATCGTCATAGAATATCTCTGTATCGGGCCCGCACGGTCCTGTTTGTCCAGCAGGTCCCCACCAGTTGTCCTTTCTTCCGTAGAAGAAGATCTGGTCGTCTTTCATACCGTGGCTTTTCCAATATTTCTCTGTGTCTGTATCGCGTGGTATATCGCCCTCGCCTTCAAAGGCGGTCACCGCTAGATGATCAATAGGTATCTTAAGAACTGTCTGGAGAAGATCAAAACTGAATTGTATGGATTCTTTTTTAAAATAATCTCCGAGAGACCAATTTCCAAGCATTTCAAAGAAGGTCAGGTGACTTGCGTCTCCGACCTCTTCGATATCTCCTGTTCTTATGCATTTTTGGAAATTTACCAGTCTTTTTCCCTCGGGATGTTTTTCGCCGAGCAGATATGGTACCAGGGGGTGCATCCCTGCTGTTGTGAATAATACCGTTGGGTCGTTTTCAGGGATGAGCGATGCAGATCTTATGTATGCATGGCCTCTGTCCTTGAAGAAATTAACATATGCTTCTCTGAGTTCTTGAGCGTCCATTTTGTACACTCCAAATGATTCGTGTGATACCCTTATCGTTTAAATAGACTGTGAGTAAATGGTTTTCAAAGGGTATTCAGGATATCGTAGACGTCTCCTTCAGCGATTATTATCTTCTTTTTTGCATTTTTCAAGATCTTTTCAGGAAGTGCTCCGATCTCTTTGACGATGACCGTATCGCACTCATCAAGTTTCCTTACTATGCCTTCAAGATGTTCCCGGTGGCCTTTTCCAGCGACTTCAAAATTCGTATCGATAATGAGTGTTTTGCAGAGGATGAATTTTCCATCTTTTTTATCATAAATGTTAAATTTCACACTGCTACCGAAACCAGAATCAATAGTCCTTCCATCGGATGTGGCCACAGCTATCTTGTTTCCATTGTTAAAGAACTCTGTTCGTATCGGGATTTCATGCAACGGTCCGCAGCCAGGTTTACAGGATCCCATGTGAACGAATTCACCTGAACGATCATTGTCCAACATCCCTATGGCATCTGCGCGACATTGTCTGCAATGGCGCATCATCTTAGCATCAATTGAACATTTGTCCATTAGTTCTTTTCTTTCTCCTGCCGTGGGTGCACGTCTGTTTGCAAATTTTGTGTCATCAACGGGGATCAGAGGTAGAATATTCACTATATAGGCACCGAGTTCTTTTACTTTTTTTACTAATTCCGGAATGTGCGTATCGTTGATACCGGGTATCATTACAATGTTTGCTTTTACGACAATTCCCATTTTGGCACAATTTTTTATTCCTTCGAATTGTCTCTCCATGAGGACCTTTGCACCGTCTTTTCCGTTGTATTTTTTACCGTTCCATAGGACGGAATCGTAGATCTCTGCACCTATGTCTGGATCGCAGGCATTCACAGTGACTGTAACAAATCTTACGCCAAGATCAAAAAGTCTTTTTTCATTGCCTGGAAGCATCAGTCCGTTAGTGGATATGCACAGTGTGAGATCTGGAAAATTTTCTTTGATGAGTGCTAATGTTTTGAATGTAGCATCATTGGCAAGAGGATCTCCTGGTCCCGCAATGCCAATTACTTTTAAATTTGGGATTTTTTCTTTTACAAAACGGACCTTCTCTACAGCCTGTTCCGGTGAAAGAATTTCGCTTGTAACTCCAGGGCGAGACTCATTGCTGCAGTCAAATTTTCTGTTGCAATAGTTACACTGTATATTACAATGCGGTGCAACCGGTAGATGCATTCTAGCGAATTGGTGATGAGCCTGTTCGTCGTAACAAGGGTGCGTTCTTATCGCTTCCTTTAGTTCATCTTCCGAGGTCATAGTCCTTAATCCTCTTACTTATATTATATTATAATTGAAGGTAAATCGAAAATAAAAAAGAGAAATTTAAAATAAATATGTCGACAGGATATGGTAGTCCGTGAATTAAATGTCCGATCCAATCGATGTAGAGCGTATTGTATCCGAAATGAATAATAATATGCCAATAAATCGTAGAACTTTACTGGATTATTTAGAGAATGGCGATTATACATATCAAACGCGTAGCGGTATAAAAGGTACTTTTGGTCCAGTAGAATTAGAATATCTTTCTTCGATATGTACAGAGATCGAAAAAATGAGACTTCGGTTGCCTATTTTTATCGGTACAGATGTTATTTCTGAAACAGGCGCTTGGAAAGTAGAGGGTAAGATAGAATCATCGGTTGTGTCAAAGATGTTAGGCAAGAATCGTCACTGTGAGGATTATATACAACTATGCTATCCTGACCTCTTGGAAGTAAGAAGACTATTGCCAGAGCTGGCTGTAGTAATATTTCTTCCCTGATTATGGAATGTAATCGGAAAAATATAAATACTAATCCTGACTACAGGGATTTGCGCGATGTGTGGCATCGTGTGGTTCCTGTCAAAAATGGCAGTGAATTGGTGCGATGCGAACATCGTTCGTAAAGCTAAATCTCGATCACAGGCGAGTAATTATATACTACCTGCGCATCGGGAGTATTCGCCAGGTTTGGTAACAAACCAGGCAAATTAAAATCATGCACCCGAACAGAGGTCCTGCTTCGGGGAAGAGGTGTAGGGCTCCAATAATGGAGGATGAGATTGGAATCCGCCCGATGATCACCGATCATACGCAACCTGGACGTGTGCTAGATCATACGCCAGCGGCGATGCTACGCCGCATGGGGGATGGTTCGGCTAGAGCGCTGAAGAAGGTCGTGTCAAGCTGCGAAATGCGTCGGGTAGGCGCAAGAAACCTATGATCCGACGATGACCTAATGGGACTTCCTATTCTTCGGAATAATCAGTAATGATTGGGAACGCGGGGGATTGAAGCATCTTAGTACCCGCAGGAAAAGAAATCAATAGAGATACCGCTAGTAAAGGCGATCGAACACGGTATAGGGCAAACTGAATCCCTTAATGAAAGTTAAGGGAGATGTGGTGTTGTAGACTCATTTACTCCTAAGTTGTAATATTCAAAGTTGTCTGGGATGACACGCCATAGAGGGTGATAGCCCCTTAGAAGAAAGATAATATGGAGATTTTTGATGTTCTTGAGTAACGTGCATTGGATATTGCGCGTGAATCTGGGAGACATTCGCTTCCAACCCTAAATACGTCTCTAGTCCGATAGTGTAGTAGTAGCGTGAGCGAAAACTGAAAAGTACCCTTAACGGGAGATGAAAAGACCTGAAACCATGCGGTCAAAGATTTATATAGCATCAAAGGGAAGAAGCCATTATGGTGGACCAGTGTTATATTATTCGTTTAGAAAAACGATCCAGGGAGTTCTGGTCATTGGCGAGGTTAACCATTCAATTGGGAAGCCGAAGGGAAACCGATTGTCCGCAATTTTTATGAGGGACAACGTGTGCTCGCGTGGAGTCAATGGCGCGGATACCCGAAGCCGGTCGATCTATGCTTGAGCAGGATGAAGCCTCTCGAAGGGGAGGTGGAGGTCCGAACCAGTTCTGATGTGCAAATCGTTTGGATGACTTGAGTATAGGGGTGAAAGGCCAATCTAGGCCGGAAATAGCTGGTTCCCCCTGAAACTAGTCGCAGCTAGACCTCGATCGAGGTAGAACATGAGGTAGAGCACCGATTGGGTGCTTAGGGGAAGAAATTCCTCGGCATCCTGTCAAACTCCGAACTTGTGTTCATCGTAGACGTCGGGTGCAAGGCCGTCCGGGGTAAGCTTGACGGCCATAAGGGAAACAACCCAGACTACAGTTAAGGTCCCCAAATTTCGGTTAAGTGTAATATGAAATGGCGTCGGCAGTCTAAAACAACCGGGAGGTGGGCTTAGAAGCAGCCATCCTTTAAAGATAGCGTAACAGCTCACCGGTCGAGATCGTGGGCCCAGAAAATGGACGGGGCTAAACCGAGTACCGATACTGTAGAATACAGCAATGTAATTTGGTAAGGGGGCGCGGTGCATGGGAAGAAGCAGGGCTGTGAGGTCCTGTGGACCGTGTACCGACGAGGATCCTGGAGAGAGTAGCAGCAAAGCACGGTGAGAATCCGTGTCGCCGCAGGGGCAAGGGTTCCTTGGCAATGTTCGTCAGCCAAGGGTTAGTCGATCCTAAGGTAATTCTTAATCGAAGTTATCGAAAGGGAAACAGGTTAATATTCCTGTACTAGGAAATCCTTTGTCCATATTATCGGATCAGGGTAGTTTTTGTACGACCGTCGTCGTATCTAAGTGTACAAGTTTGTGAAGAACCGTAATGGTGAGAAGCGAACGAAAGCATGATGGGGTGGGAGTATTCCCACTTTAAATGATCCCCGGTCTCCGTGAAAGTAATATGGTTACAGATTTCTTATTCGTACCAAGAACCGACACAGGTGTCCCTAGGTGAGTAGCCTAAGGCGTGTTAGCATAATCGAGGCGAGGGAACTCGGCAAATTAGCCCTGTAACTTCGGGATAAAGGGTGCCAGTAGTGAGAGCTACTGGTCGCAGTGACAAGAGAACACCGACTGTTTAATAAAAACATAGGTCCCTGCTAGTTCGAAAGGATGTGTATAGGGGCCGAAGCCTGCCCAGTGTTGGCATCTGAAATTCTGTTTCAACGGAACGAAGGACCGATAAACGGCGGGGGTAACTATGACCCTCTTAAGGTAGCGTAATACCTTGTCGCTTAATTGGCGACTTGCATGAAGGCTCAACGAGTGTTCTACTGTCCCCGCCTCGACGCTAGTGAAATCAATCTATCTGGTGCACAATCCAGATCCCTCCATCTGAAAGCGAAGACCCCATGGAGTTTCACTACAACCTGTTGTTGTTGTAGGGAATGTTATGTGTAGGGTAGGCGGGAGACGTTACCCAGGAAGGTGCGCTAGCACCTCTCCGAGTCGACGATGAAACACCGCCCTTAACATTCCTTACGACTCACCTCTTCGGAGGAACAGCTATAGGCAGGTAGTTCGGGTGGGGCGCCACGCCCTCAAAAAGATAACAAGGGCGCCCAATGGTTAGCTCAGGTAGGTCAGAAATCTACCGAAGAATGTAAAGGTAAAAGCTAGCTTGACTCGGAACCAGACAATAGGGTTCGGAGATAGGAAACTATGGCTTAGCGAACCAATCAGCCTCCCGAGTGGGGGCGATTGATGTCAGAAAAATTACCCTGGGGATAATTGAGTTGTCTCGAGCAAGAGTTCATATCGACCTCGAGGCTTGCTACTTCGCTGTCGGCTCTCCCTATCCTGGTGGTGCAGCAGCTGCCAAGGGTGGGGTTGTTCGCCCATTAAAAGGGATCGTGAGCTGGGTTTAAAACGTCGCGAGACAGTTTTGTTGCTTTTTGATGGAGGTGTGGGTACCTGACGAGAAGGATCCTTTAGTACGAGAGGAACAGGGATTCGTCGCCTCTAGTTTATCAGTTGTCTGACAAGGCATGCTGAGTAGCCACGCGATAGTGGATAAGAGCTGAAAGCATCTAAGCTCGAAGCCACCTTGAAAAAGAGGTACCATAGGGCGCTTATAAATGATAAGTTTGATAGAAGCCGGATGTAAGTATCGAGGTTCGCCGAGATATTCAGTCCTGGCTTACTAAAGCCGTTACGTCGCTGGATGTGGTCTAGCAGTCAAACAGGTTGCGTATAAAAAATTCTCATCCTCCAAATAGTATTTTATTTGGTTTTAATTTAATTTAGTTGTACTTCTCATCCAGTACACCTTATTTGTTAAATATTACAATCTCAGTCTGTTTTTTATGGCAGTTACAAGGATATCGTCAAAAATTTCATTTGATTCCAATATTTATCTTGTTCAAGGCAGGATCAACGTCCTGATCGATACTGGAACAGGTCTTGGTTCCCAAGAGGTCTTGAAGAATATAAGACGTATTTTGGGTGATTCAAAACTTGATATGGTCATTCTTACTCACTGCCATGCAGATCATATCGGTGGTTTGACCGATATAATTGAATCCTTTTCGTGTCCTGCATTTGCAGGTAAGGATGCCGAATACATTCGAAGTGCAAGTCCTGTAACTTTGGCAGAGGAAGTATTGGGTATCTGTCTTCAACCGGTGGACGTTACAGAGGTATCCGATGGAGAGATAATTGATATGGGAGATCACAGGTTGCGCATTATCGATACGCCAGGACATACAATTGGAAGCATTTCGTTGTATGATGAGGTAACGCACTCGCTTTTTTCCGGAGATACTTTGTTCACAATGGGAGTGGGTCGTACTGATTTTCCAACGGGTTCATTTAAATATCTCACCGAATCTCTATTAAAACTTAGTAAGATAGAAATAAAATCATTGTATCCTGGGCATGGTAATGTTTCGGATCAAGGTAATCAAATGGTAAGATACGGGTTGAATATGTTGGGGGTGTCAGTATGAGAATAATAAAATGCGATTGTTCAAACGGTGTCAATGCTCACTGTGTAGAGGCAGCTTTGAATGCTGCAGAGGATATCAGCGAAGGAAGGTTAATTGTGTACCCGACAGAGACTGTTTATGGTGTCGGGGCCGATATATATAATCAGGTTGCGTTGAAGAATCTCTATCTTGCAAAAAAGAGGCCATTCGATATGGCGTTATCTGTTGCCGTCAGTGATAGGAATATGATGGAACAGGTTGCGATACTGGATGATAATGCGGATAAATTGATCAAGGCATTCCTTCCAGGGCCGCTCACACTCATCATGCCGAAACAACCTGACGTTCCTGATTTGTTGACCGCGATGTCACAGAAAGTAGGCATACGCATCCCAGATCACCCTATTGCGCAAGAGATAATAAGGCGTACGGGGCCTATTGTAGCGACTTCGGCAAATGTACATTCTAGACCAGATGCTACCACTGTTTCAGAGGCCATCAATGATTTCGGTGATGCGATCAGTACGTACATAGATGCAGGAAAATCACCTACAGGAAAGCCATCAACTATTGTTTGGCTTGCTGACGGTGAGGTGGAGATTGTACGTCAGGGTATCATCACAATACATCAGATAGAGGAAGTCTTAAGATGCTGACAAGCGAACAATTAGAAAAACTTCGTAAAGCTGGTCAGGTGGCAGGAGCTGCCAGAGAAATGGGCATGGGCCTTGTTAAAGCGGGCGGTAAACTCTATGATGTCGCACAGGAAGTCGAGGGATACATAAGAGAACATGGTTGTGGTCTTGCATTTCCATGTAACATAAGCAGAAACGAAGTTGCTGCCCACTACACACCATGTATCAATGACCCCACGGTTTTCGAGCTGGGGGACGTTGTTAAGATCGATTGCGGTGCTGAGATAGATGGCTATGTGGGTGACACTGCAGGCACAGTGGAAGTCGGTACCAGGAGATATACCGAATTGATTGACGTATCAAAACGTGCGAGAAATACCGTGGCAGAATTTATTGGTGAAGGTACACCGCTCGGAGAGATCGGACGTGCAGTTGAGATGGTGATAAACCAGGCTGGATTCAAACCCATTGATAATTTAAATGGGCATCAGATTGAGCCATACAATTTACATGCTGGACTTTCGGTTCCGAGTTATGCAAGCGGCGACACGACTACATTGAAGGCAGGCATGGTAATTGCTATTGAGCCCTTTGCTACCAATGGGGGAGGGTCTGTTGTAAATGGCCCTCAGGGCAATATCGTTCGTCTTGTCAGAGACCGTAAGGTCGATGATCCGAAGGCACAGGATTTCTTGGAATATGTAAAAGGTGAATTCAAGACGTTCCCGTTCTGTGCGAGAAGCTGTGATTTTCCAGATGCAGAGAAACATGTGAAATATCTTATGCATCGCGGGGTCCTGTCAGGATACGCACAGCTTGTGGAGGTAAAGGGAGGGATGGTGTCTCAACATGAGTACACGTTCTATATTGCCGGCCCAAGGGCAGAGGTCACAACTTTGCCTTGAATGGTGTGGACGGGGCTTTGCCCCATCTTACACTCACATTTGGAACCTATTGAAGTAATTTGTTAATGTAAGAATAATAAAAAATAATTTAAAATGTTTTCAAATAGAAAACGTGATGTTCTCAATATCCTGTTGTTTCATCCTATCCAATGGTTGTGATTTGTAATCTTTATTTGGAGAAAGGTCCACTTTGCTTAGGTCCAGGCAACGTAGACGACGATTGTATTGTGTATGATAATAGTAACGAAGGTTCTTCGTATCGCTTATTGTCGTCCATGTGGTGGAGCTGACTAGGCCTTTCTGCATATCTTTTTCTTTGGGAGTGAAGACACGTTCTAATGGCACATTGAATGAATCCATTATCCTATTCATTTCTAGGACAGTATCATAGGCGTCGACGGTAGGTCTGGCGGTGTTTGTTAGTGCAGCAGCTCTCACAAAACGTGACGGCGGCGTATAATCGCCAGGCATCCCTACCAGTCCAGCTCCATGGCCTATGGGTATCATCTCAACGCCCATGTAATTTGCTTTTTCCTCTCCATCAGCACGGAAATTTAGATAGTTGCGTAGATTGGTCATATGCCAATCGAAAGAAGGTGAATTTGTGATTATGCCTACGGGGTTATCGAATATTGTTGTTTGACCGTTTAGGAATTCAATAGTGATGGCTTTTCCACTTCTGTCTGCGACCATGTAATGACACGGGACCTCTATGTTGGTACCAGGTAGGGGTATCCCTACCAAGTGTATGCCTTCTATACCATTTTTTATTTCATCTATGGTAGCGAACATGCTCAATATGTAGGTTCCAAGATCTGTTGCCGCCATACTTTTTTCTGCAAGTGCCGGATCATATTTTTCATATTTTGCAGTCCCTGTATGATAGAAAAGTCCTGCGACCAATCCTTTTTCATTCATACCATCAGAAGCAAAATATTGACCAAAGGCATCTATCCCGACAAATCCATATTTTGCATTCCAAGTGAATCCGGTGTTGCCATCTGGTAGTGTACCAGTTATCTTTTTCTCTCTGGGCGCGATGAATATTCTGGAAAATATGTCCATGGTCCCCCATTCCATACTTCTCCCTTTGATCACAGCTCCATCTTGAGCTTTTAGTATGATGCCTGTACACATGTTATCTTACTCTGGTCCTTAAGGGCCATTCTATCATTTCTTCGTGTAGCTTTAATACTTTTGGGTATTTTTTTATTATTTTTGGCTATTTGTACAGGACTTATTAACAATATGTAGTTTTTGAACATTTGAAAAAAAATAACATTGGATTATTTGAATGCGCAACGGCAGTTTATATATACCATCAAGGTAAGTTTTCATAAGGTAAAATGTCTGAAGTCAGTTTTAAAAATAGTAAACTGGTCATAGTTGTGGCATTATTAGCAACCTTTATGGTCATGTTAGATCTGAGTTTGGTCAATATATCCTTGCCTACGATCCTTAAGGATTGGCATCTCAAAACCTCAATGGTGATGTGGGTATTGTTGGCTTATACGGTCTCACTTTCGGCATTCATGCTGCTGTTCGGTAAACTCGGTGAAAGGTACGGGTTCAAGATCATAATGTCAGTTGGATTTGTTATATTCATATGTGGTACATTATTGTCTTTCTTCTCACCAAACATTGACACACTCATAGTATGTAGATTTGCGCAAGGTATAGGTGCGGCGATGATAACCGCTTTGGCATTTGCAGCCATAACCCGGTTTGTAAGTCCAGATCTACGTGGAAAAGGTCTTGGAATAGTGGCTGCTGCAGGTTCTCTCGGCACTGTGATAGGTCCTACATTGGGCGGATATCTTGCAGGTACTTTTGGTTTTCATACGGTCTTCCTTGTTAATATTCCAGTTGGAATCGTTGCACTTTTCTTGTCATTGAAGGTCATTCCAGGTGACAGATTGCCAGTAAAGGGTCGTTTCGACGTTATAGGTGCTGTATCGATATTCATCGGAATATTCGGCATAATATATGCATTGAATATGGGAGAGCAATTAGGTTGGACATCGATAACGATAATAAGTACGATCTTGGCTGCGGTCATATTCATACCATTGTTTGTATTCTGGGAGAGTAAGAGGGCAAGCGATCCCCTACTGAATATAAAGGCAGTATCTTCTAGGAATGTGTTATTGCCTTCGATAGGCTCGATGATGATCATGGCCGCGTTCGCAGGAGCATTCGTCATATTGCCGTTCTATTTCGAGCTCATGCACGGTATGACCTCAACGCAATCCGGTCAGATGTTCTTGTGGGCCACGGTCACAATGGTCGTTGCAGGCATTGTCGCAGGTACTATTGCTAATAAAGTATCTGTCCGCTCCCTATCTATCGTATCTCTGATAATTGCAGCAGCAGCATTCTTCATAATGTCCACTATAGTCGCTAATACAGGCCTGTTAATCATAGGCCTCATGTTATTGATTCTGGGTATTGGTAACGGTCTGTTCTACCCTCCTTCGAACAGGATGATCCTGACAAGTGCCCCGCCTGAGGTGCAGGGGGAAGCATCAGGATTGTTGAGGACCATGCAACAAGTGGGTTGTGCTATCGGCGTGGCAATATTTACCACCATAATCACGACCTATGTTGATTTCAAAGGATACCTGGATGGATCAGAGACATTACAAGATCTAGAAAGTAATTTCATCAGCGGTATGTCGGTCTGTATGATAATCGGTGGCATAATGGTCATTATCGGAGTTGTTGCATTATTATTTACCAGAAAGATGGCATCCGTAAAAAAGGAGTGACTTCGATGATACATGAACATATTACAATATTGTTGAATACGTGGATGGAGGCGCGATAATATGATTAGCATACAAGAGGCCGTAATATTTGCGATCGGTCTAGCTGTTTTGTTCAGTCCTCCTGCGACTATTGGGCCATATCTCTCGATAACAAGTGCATTTGATGAAAAGACACAGAAAAAGATTGCAAGGACCGCGGCTTTGTATTATTTCATCTTTGTTATAGCAATAGCTTGGATAGGTCAGTATGCGTTGGAAGTACTGGGTATCAGTGTCAATGCATTGATGGCAACAGGAGGTATAATCTTGCTGGTATCGTCGATACCTATGGTCTTGGGAAAGAACTACGGAGGTATCGATTCAGAACAAATAAAGCACAGTAACTGGAAGACGGTGGCTGCTGTGCCGATAGTATTCCCATTGGCATGTGGCGGAGGATCAATCGCATTGATCATAAGTAATGCAATGGAATACAGTGAAGTAAGTTCTCTTATTTTGATATCGGCTATGTTATTGCTAGTGTCATTGGTTGTTTTCTTGACATTCATTTTTGCTGAACCATTGGCGAAGAAAGCAGGTAACAGCGGTCTGGAAGTGATGTCCAGGGCAGGAGGTATAATCTTGGCTACCATAGCATTGCAGATGTTAGTCAAAGGTCTTGTACCAATGATATATGGTTATTGGCCCGGCTAAAATCAGAAAAAAATATTTTGATATTTAATGCAGGACCTTCGGGTTCTGCATATTTTTTTTATAATATCGGTTCAATTGATCAATTATTCCTATTGTATTTTTTTTTAAAAACGAAAATTCATCGTAAAGGTTTATTTACCATTTACGTTTACGACCTAATACAGAAGCCGATGTAGCCAAGCCTGGTTAAAGGCGATGGACTCAAGATCCATTCTTGCAGGAGTTCGCCGGTTCGAATCCGGCCGTCGGCACTCATATTTCTCTTTAGCAGAGAGAGGGTTGTTTTGAACTCGAATTATTTTTCTGAACTTTTCTTGAGTATGCGTGGTTTTAAACATCATATTCTTTAAAAATATTGTATTTTAAATTATTATTAATGTAGTATTAATATATTAAAAAAATTCTCATGTTAACTAGTTCAATTCATAAAATCGATTAACACAATGTGATGTACGATACTTAATAATGAAAACATCGTTAGTACTGAGTTAATTTTGATTTAATTGTTAATATTACTTATTAAAATAATTAGATATTATAATGATTTTTTAATAACATATCAATTAGATTTTAATAATAAATATCACAATCCCATGCTGATGAAAACAATATCGATAGTAGCAATAGTGATTGCAATCGTTTTGGTCGCAGGAGCGGCAGCGGTCGTGGTCATGCACAATAATTCGAATGATGATGATCGTCAGACCATTACTGTAACAATGGCATGGGAAGAAGACATAGTCGAAGAGATCGCAGGTGATGAGTATAACGTAGTGTCTATGATGCCGTCAAATGTAAGTCCTCATACAACTTATTCACAGCCTAGTACCGTGGCGGAGCTTTATTCTTCTACGGTTTACTTTATGGTGGGATCTGGCATAGAATGGGAGACTGCGTTCATGGACGATGTCATCTCGCAGATCCCAGATTCAGTGGAGATCGTGAAATTAGCGGATGAGATCGAGTACACTCCCCTATATTCAGTAGAAACGAGTGAATCTGGTGAGTATGATGTTCATATCTGGACATCTCCTGATAATTTGGCAAAGATGGCAGAGGTCATTATGGATAAGCTCATAGAGCTGAATCCAGACAATGCATCTGTCTATGAGGCAAATTATGAAGCATACATGGACAAGGTCGATGCTGTTAACGATAAGATGACAGAACTTGCAGACCTTGTAGGCGATGAAGAGATCAATATCCTCGTTTGGCATCCCGCCTGGCAATATTTCATCGAGCAGTATGGAGCTGAGATGGGATTGAATGCCAATATGATCGGGGTCGAGAGCCAAGGCGAAGTGTCGATAGAGGATGCTGTGACCTTGTACAAAGATTATGACGTCATCTATGTGTCCGTAACAGATGAAGGATACGAGTATAGAGATGTACTTGAAGAAAATGGGATAAATGTAGAAGTTGTCAATCCGACACCTGATGATATGCTCGAGTCCCTTTCTGATTTCATAGACCTTCTTATGCAGGAATATGCTGAGTCGTGAGGTAGAGCAATGACAGGTGAACCCCCCATATCGATCAAGGATCTCTCCGCAGGTTACGGGAACGAATTGATACTCAAAGGGATCTCTCTCGAACTCAAAGAGAATGATTTCCTTGCGGTCATCGGTCCCAATGGCGGCGGAAAGACGACATTGTTCCGTTCAATATTGGGCTTGCTCCGCCCAATGAGCGGCACAGTGGAGGTCTATGGGGAGCCACCTGTTACAGGTGTAAGGCATATCGGTTATGTGCCTCAGCGTGGAGTCTTCGATTCCAACTATCCAATATGCGCTGAAGAAGTCGTGTTGATGGGATTGAGGGTACGTAAAGGTCTTAGGCCGTTCTATTCCAAAGAAGAGAAAGAGATGGCAGAGGTTGCAATGGAATATTCAGAAATGTTAGATTTCCGTGATAAGCGCATCAGCGATCTCTCAGGGGGACAGTTGCAGAGGGTCTTTCTAGCAAGGGCCCTCGCACCCAAACCTAAGATACTTTTATTGGATGAGCCAACATCCAGTCTTGACCCGTCCATGAGGGATTGTACGTACGATGTTCTTAAGAAGGTCAATAAGGACGGTGTGGCGATAATGATCATAACACATGATATGACCAGCATATCACATGATGTGAAGAGATTGGCATGTATGAACAGGAGATTGATCTGCAATGATCGTCCGGAGATCACTGAAGAGATGGTGGAATTGGGATTCCACTGTCCGCCAGAGTTCTTGAGGGTATCAGGTAATGTCAAAGGTAAGTGCTGCTGCCATGAAGGTGATTCTGACTAATGGATATATGGGATTATCTTTCAATTTCTTTGATACAGAACATGTTCATGGCAACGGTATGTGCCTGTATCTTGTGCGGAGTCATAGGCACATACGTGGTCGTCAATAGAATGGTAGCTGTGACAGGGGGTATAGCTCATACGACCTTCGGAGGTATAGGTTTTTCATATTATGTGATGTCTGTATTTTTGGTCGGATGGTTCACACCAATGCTCGGTGCATTGCTTTTTGGAGTTGTTTCTGCAATAATAATGACATTCTGTAAAAAGATCTCTGATCTTAGGCAGGATACGTTGATCGGCGCTCTATGGGCTGTCGGTATGGCCATGGGAGTAATATTCTTGTGTTTCATGGATCGCAGTGTTATAACTCCGTCCTCGTACGAATCCATTCTTTTTGGTAATGTGCTGTTCGTTAGCAATCTGACACTAATGATAATTGCCGCGGTTACAGTGGTTATATTGACAGCAGTGGCATTGTTGTTCAGGGACCTTCAGATCCTGACATTCGACGAGACCCACGCGAAGATATCAGGCATCAATGTGTTTTGGTTGAACATGGTACTCTATGTCATGGTCGCAGTTACTTGTGTGATGGTAGCCAATGTGGTCGGTATAATAATGATAATCGCTCTTATGACAATACCCGTGGCGATATCTAATTTCTATACTTACAATCTGAAGGGTATGATGATAGTCGGCACCGTAATTTCCATGGTATTATCAATTCTGGGTCTATTCCTAGCCATTGGTTTTGACTCCCCTCCAGGGGCGACAGTTGTTCTTATCATTGGAATCGCGCTTATCGTAGCTCTGTGCATCAATTATTTATCGAAAAGAAGTTCCAAAAAGTTGGAAAAGCGTTCAAGATCAGAAATGCCAGTTGTCAAAGAGACAAATTCAAATGTTGTCAACGAATCCAATGTGAAATTTTCTTCGAATAAAAAATAAATTTCATCGAATGTAAATACACGAATTTGGGTTTCTCTTTTTAGTTTTTTAGGTATTTTTTGATGCAGTTTATACTATTTTGCATCTACATTGTGCGTTAAAATAGGGGATCAAAAGGCACAATGTTAATAACTTTTCACGGTATACGGTCGTTTTGTTAATAAGGGCGAGACAATGGGCATTGTAAGCATATCACTCAACGAAAAGAATTTAGAAGCACTCGATGACATCCGTTCAGCATTCGGCCTCAATGGTAGAAGTGAAGCCATGCGTACTGCGATCAACATTGCAATGAGCGATATACAAGAGATGAAAGATCTGGCTGGGTCTATAGAAGGAGTATTGATCGTGGTCAGGAGAGATCATGCTGACCCCTGGATGGGATCGATACAGGCGGAATATGAGACCGAGATTAAAACTCAGATGCATTCCCATCTCAAGGACCATAAATGTCTTGAGGTGATGGTGATATCTGGAAATGCCGAGAATCTCTCATCCATGTTGAAAGAGATATATGCTACGAATAAGGCCGATTATGTGAAATTCATAAGAAGTTAAGCATGCATCCGTTGTCTAAGTTCCTTAGAGATCATATGATTTACGCGTTAATGTTACTGTTAATACGGCGTCTCTGTAACAATACGAAGTGGCACTATATATTTCAATGAAGTCATGTCGTGTAAAAATCATTTAAATTATTCTCAAACGGTGCACTAACCTTTATAAATAGTGAGCACATCAGCAGCTTTACGTAAACTCAGGACCCGTCTAATAAACGAAAACTGAGAGCACATCCCATTGGGATTTTGTGCTTGATTACTTCCCCCGAAAGGGCGGAACATTTGCGGAGGATTGAAAATATGGCAAAGGCAAAGAAAGAAGCGCCTAAGACCGAAGATGAAAATTTTAATTTCATCGTTCGTATCGCAAGCAGTGATATAGATGGTCAGAAGAGGGTCGTCATCGGCCTTCAGAGCATCAAGGGAGTTGGAAAAAGAGTTGCTGAGATCGTAGTCAGAAAGGCTGACATCGACCCAACAGTGAAGATCGGATCCATCTCGGACGAAAAGGTCAAGCAGCTTGAGCAGTGCATAATGACGTATGTCGAATACGCACCCAACTGGGTCGTTAACAGGCAGGTCGACTATGAGTCAGGTGCAGACATGCACCTTATCGGAAACGACCTTGATATGGTCCAGAAGGACGACATCAACAGAATGAAGATGATCCGCTGTTACCGCGGAATTAGACATGAGACACACCACAAGGTAAGAGGCCAGAGAACCCGTTCGAACGGAAGGAAAGGACTCACAATGGGTGTCCAGAAGAAGACGTCTTGAGGTGTTATAAATGGGAGATCCTAAATTTTCACGTAAGTCTTACGACACACCTTCTCACCCATGGCAGGGCGAGAGGATAAAGGCAGAGGCCGAGATCGTCCGCCAGTTCGGACTTAAGAACAAGACAGAAGTCTGGAAGGCACAGACAACACTCAGGAACTTCAGGAAGCAGTCAAGGGAGCTTCAGGCACTCTTGAGGACCGGAGATGCACAGGCGAAGGTCGAGGCAGATGCACTTATCAACAAGTGTGCCCGCATCGGTGTTCTGCCCGTTACCGGTGGAACGCTCAATGAGGTTCTTCTGCTGACAGATTCAGAGATACTCTCTCGTCGTCTTCAGACCGTTGTTTTCGAGAAAGGACTTTCTACAACGATCAAACAGGCAAGGCAGATGATCACGCACGGACATATTTTCATAAATGGTCACAGAGTGACCGTTCCTGGATATATTGTCAACAGGGATGAGGAAGCCTCAGTGGAGTATAATGTAGCATCGCCGTTCACAGATGAGATGCACCCGATGAGGATTCCATCGGAGAAACTTATAGTAAAGGAAGCAGTCAAAGAACAGACTCGTTCAAAATTCGAGGCAAAGACTGCAGCAGTAGCCAGGGCAGATGCTCAGGAAGCCGGAATCACAGCAAAGGATGGTGAGATCTGATGGCAGCAACACAGAAATGGGGAATCGCTAACATCTACGCCAGTTACAACAACGTCATGATCACCTTGACCGACATAACGGGAGCAGAGACTCTCGCTAAAGTTACCGGTGGTATGGTTGTTAAACAGGCCAAGGATGAGTCTTCGCCTTACGCAGCTCAGAGAGCAGCAGAGAAGATCGCAGAGGTCGCAGGAGAGAAGGAGATCATCGGAGTTCACGTCAGGGTACGTGCACCCGGAGGAAACAAATCCACATCTCCAGGACCCGGAGCTCAGGCTGCAATTCGTGCACTGGCAAGGGCCGGTCTTAAGATAGGCCGCATCGAGGATGTTACACCTATTCCGCATGACGGAACCAAGAAGAAAGGCGGACGCAGAGGACGCAGGGTCTGAGGAGGCCTCTTATGGACATTGAAATACTCGAAATGGCAGAGAGGAAGGGAAAATTCATCCTTAAAAATTCCTCTCCTGCCATGGCGAACGCACTCAGGAGGACAATGTTGTCCGACATTCCAAAGATGGCCATCGACAAGGTCGAGTTCCACCTCGGACCAATCATGGTTGATGACAAGGAGTACGAGAGCGTAACGCCCTTGTTCGATGAGATCATCGCTCACAGGCTTGGAATGATTCCAGTGCCCACGGATTATGAGCTCTTCACATACCAGGATAAATGTGTCTGTGGAGGGGATGGTTGCCCAAGCTGTACTTTAATGTACAGTTTGAATAAGATAGGTCCGTGCACGGTATTGTCCGGTGACATGGTACCGCTCGGCAATCCAGATCTTAAGGTCAAGGACGAGAACATTCCCATAGTCGAATTGACGGATGGACAGGCCGTGCTCATATATGCGACAGCAGTGATGGGCACGTGCAATAAGCACGTCAAGTGGCAAGCAGCATTTGGTGTAGGATACAAGTATCTCCCAGTGATCAGCATTAACTCGGAGAAGGCCAACGATCCCGACGTTCTAAATGTGATCAAACATTGTCCAAGACATGTTTTCGGGGAGAAGAACAAGAAATTGGTGGTTGTTAACCCACATGCATGTTCATTGTGTGATACATGTAAAGAGATTACAAACGGTGCCGTCCACGTAAAAGGAGACGACAAGAATTTCTTGTTCACATTCGAGACCGATGGTTCGCTTACTGCAAAGCAGGTTCTTGAAAAGGCAGTTGAGATCCTCAGTGAAGAAGCCAAAGAGCTTGCAATGCAGGCTGATTCGCTCTAAACAAATTCCAGATCATTCCGGGCCCGTATATCGGGTCCGGTAATTTTTAATTTTATAAAATCATTAGTAGAAATCGGATAACTTGCATTTTTTGATCTTATCATTGTTGAATAAGGAATTCATGCTCATCTCGAGGATCTCGATCCTGTCTTTGGTATAATCATCAAGACCGTATTTCTCGCTTATCTCTTTTGACACTTCAAGATATTTTCTTACGCTGGCCTCATGGACAGTAAGATTGAGGGTATGTCCGCATTTCATGCATACTCCGCTGAGAGGCACTCTTCTGTATTTCTCTCCGCACTTGGTACATCTGACAGTCTGTGCTGCAAAGCTTCTCAGATTTCCGATCATATCTGGCATGAAGTGTTTATTGATGACCTTTGTAGCGACATCCCTTTCATCGACTGCGCGGATCATCTTCCCTAGTTTGAGTTGTGCATTCATCTTATCCATCATGGATTCCAACGTGGTGTATGCCGAATATTTTGGTCCTTCGGCAATATCATGTGTATCATGGGTGAACCCAAATCCCTCATATTGTCTGGGAGTTCCGATACGTCCTGCTACAAGATCCATGATCTTATCGATCTCCCTTGGATCCTTCATCTCCATGGCGGCGTTATAGAATTCCAATGGGTATTCCCTCAGGCAATCTACATTATGGGCTTCTTTGTCAATTTCATTTGGATCCAATCTCGTTGTAAGAACCAAAGGTGCATCCATAAGCCCGCCACGTCTGTTGGGAAGGAATGTCCTGGAGAAATTAAGAAGACCATCCATCGCAAGTATTACACAATCTTCGTCACCATCGCAGTTCCTTCTTTTAGCAGCATGGAAGAAAGGATGTCCATAGCATCCCCTTACGTCAGAGTATCCTATTATGCGACTTAGTATACATCCTGATGTGTGAGGAGCAAGTGCATATGTCAGATGACCAATGAGATCACTTCTGTTACTGACGTTATAGTAACTTTTCATATCATAGAGTTCAGTCAATTCATCATCAATAAATTTGGCAACTTTCACCATATAGTTTCCACAATCTTGTGAAGGTACTATGTCCTGAACTTTGAGTTCGACTATTTGTTCAGGGTCTGTCAGAGGAGCGTTATTCCAATCGTGTGTATATCCTAACTCGTGTGCCTTTTCTATGGAGAGTCCGATCTCCCTTGGTTTGAAATGTGTAAGCGGTATGTCTGTCATGTCAAAACGAATGGTCCCTTCTTTGAACATGGAGACATCATTTTTCGATCTTAGTATGCCTTTTTCAAGCGTTTCTGGGACCTTTATCTTTGAGATCAGTTTTTCCATGCATTTGAGGTCTACCGGTCTTTCACGGAGATTTGCCAGTGCATCGTTGAATTCTTTCTCAATGTTCAATTTGGTCATCGGAGGAGCACCGGTTGGGCCACGCGGTTCTTGAACACTCATATTGAGAGTGTGACATCTGCACTCTCTGCACCAAGTACGGAATGTGATCTGACCGCATTCCGAGCATCTTCTTTTACTTACTTCTATCTCAATATATGGTGCTGAGTCAGACCTTAGGCTGGAATTATTGGCCCT
Source organism: Candidatus Methanogranum gryphiswaldense (assembly GCA_019262145.1). Lineage (NCBI taxonomy): Archaea > Methanobacteriati > Thermoplasmatota > Thermoplasmata > Methanomassiliicoccales > Methanomassiliicoccaceae > Candidatus Methanogranum > Candidatus Methanogranum gryphiswaldense. The sequence goes on from CP076745.1 coordinate 342,349, forward strand.
TGCGGTTTTCATGGCGCATTCGATGTCTTTTCTGGGCTGGGTGTCAGAGCCGACAGGGAAGATAGATTGTAATTTGGGAGAAAGCTCACGTTCTTTTGCTTTTTCAGGACGGCCCATTCTTGTTCCGATACGGGTCATGGCCCGGGCACGGACCATATATCCTGCAGCATTGCTTATCGCGGGCAGAACATCCGTTCCTTCTAATTCTATGAGAGAAACGATCTTCTTTTCTTTGATTCTGAGACCGAGACATTCTATGATCGGAAGAGAATATCTTTGATCAATAATGGATCTTCCTTCACGGAATATGTGTACGGCGCAGAGGTCCTCTAATGTCCTTTTTGTGGAGGCATTAGTCGGAATACTGAGGGTCACCCCATCGTACATGCCCGATATGAGTATTGCATCTCTTAGTTCGATCAGTTTTTCCATCTTTACATCGGACCACATCAAGTTGAATTTTGGATGAAGTGCGAGGCCCAACTGATCGGACATCTCTTTGGAACGTTCATATGTGGGATCATTCCAATCATCTGGTAGTTCTCCTTTTGCAAGGATCTCTTTTTTGTGCCACTCGATAGAATATCCGCAGGGGACCAGTAAGTGGTTGTTCTCGCAGAATTCACCGAATGGGATTAGGATCTCACCATTGTCCACGATCTCTGATATTTGATCCCTGATTTTCAGGACCTCTTCTTTGGTTTGACAGTATATCAGGTCACCATTCATGAGGAGAAGATGCGGGCCTTCTAAGATGTCGCACGGTGTGACGACACACGCTTTTCCAGGCCTTTCGATCTTCAGTTGTGTTCCCAGGGCCATGAACTCATCCATTGCGTACATCGTTGCGGGGCTATAGGCAAGGGATGCAAGTCCAGAGGTCCTAGCCCTTCCATATCTGAGTCTGAATCCTCCAATCGCACAGGGGTGTCCAAATATAGGACGTCCTGCGACCAGATCATTAAGGTATTTGTAAGATGGCTCGACCTTTTTTTCTCCTGTTTCCATAACTTCTGTCGTTTTATGGGCATCAAGATATTTTCCAATGAAATCCCATCCTTCGATATTGAGCTTGTCTACGTGTTTCTTTAGTTTTGCGGCTTTAAGACACATACCCTCGGATATAACCAGGCACGCTCCACCCCTGACCTTGTTCGTTTCTATTCTTGGCAAGTCCCTGAATCCAGAGATCTCGATCTGTTCTGTGCCTTCTCCATCTATGCAGATCGGACAGTTGTTGACGATCAGTGCGATCTCTGATGAGGATGGTGTGAACTGAAGATGCTGGCATTGCTTGTATAAGGGTATCTCCTCGTCAAATCTTGCTGCTTCTTGAGGAGTAGGGATATATTTTCCGATTCCAAGGGTTTGTCTGACCATGTCAGCAATAAGCACGCTCATGGCTTGCCCTGTTCCTCCTGCAGCACGTATCGGACCGGCAAAGATGAGGTCGATATAGTTTGTACCGTCAGAATTTGTCTTTATTTTAGTATCGGCGATGCCTTCCAGAGGAGCAACGAGGATACCTTCAGTGAGTACGGCAAGGCCCACCCTTACGGCTCTGTCGACGGCTTTTTCCAGGCTTTCTGCAGGTCTGTTCGCGATCTCTTTCGCGATCATCAGTGCGACGATCTCACGGTTGCCGTGTTCTGTCGTTAATCTTCTGATCTCTTCAGCGACACCTTCTACATTATAATCACTTAGAAGTTTCTCAACACGGGAGGCAAGGTCCTCTGCTTGCGGGATCTCAACATGGTCCTCAGGGTCGAACCCTTTTTTCCTTGCTGCTTCTGCGATCTCATAGCATTTATCGTTTATCTTGGAAAGATTTGAAAAGTAGTCCGCCATCTCATCGCTGACGGCAACCTTTGATGGCATATCTTCTGCCTCTCAGATCTCCGCAGCAATGGACCTTTCGCGGAATATCTCTCTTAATTGCTTTATTAGCATGGACCTTAATTCATCCATTCCTTCTCCAGTCTGTGCTGAGAAATGGATATTGTCGCTATTGGTACGTATTATGTCGAGCTTGCTTTCGGCTACGATTATTGGGACACCGACAAATCCTTTTTGCACGGATTCGAGCAATGCCATTTGTTTCGTCATCGAATATCCGCAGGTTTCCGAGGGGTCTATGATGAAAATCATTATGTCTGTGAGGTAACGAAGGGCGAGGACCGCCTGTTTCTCTATATCGTTCCTGTCTTCGAAACTGCGGTCGAGAAGGCCAGGGGTATCGATTACCTGGAATTTTCTCCATTCATCCTCTATGTGACCGACGATAATTCCTTTTGTAGTGAACGGATATGGTGCTATCTGAGGGGTAGCTGTGCTCAGTTCCGTTACAAGTTTGCTCTTTCCTACATTTGGAAATCCAGCAACTACCAGGGTAGGAACACTCGGGTCTATCGAGGGCAGAGCTCTGAACTTATTTTTAGCATCCTGTAGGAAAAGGAGATCCTTAGAGATCTGATGGATGTAGGATGAAAGACGTCCGTAGAAGCTGTTCCTAATGCTGTCCAAGAGCTGAGGGTCCTTGGTACGTCTGACCTCTCTAAGGGATTCATTCTTGAGTTTTTCTGTTCTATTGGATGCCCAGTTCAAAGCTCCAAGTGATTTTTTATATTGATCAATACCGATCACGAGGTCCACAAGTTCAGGCTGGAAGTCCTCTTCCTTTTCCATTCTTGGGAATCTTTGGATGTACCCGCCAAGGGTTGTTACAACGATATCTCCAGAAGCTGTGATCTTGGCCAGGATCGTTTTCTTCTTCGTATCAAGCGCATCAGATCCGTTCTTGGTAATTTTCGACGCCCTATGGAATGTCTTCTCTATGAGTTCCTCAGCAGTGAGGACCGTTGGTATGTTATAGTTCATTCCGGCCATATTGGGAGATAGGGTTCCCATATTAATAAAAATCTTTAAAGAAGTTTGCTAGATCGGGTCATGATGACTGTTTAAATGTCGCTTTTATCAACCATATGTCATTATGTGTGTTTTTGTCCGCTCCTAACGATGAAGGGATCAGTGCATATGGGCAATCAAGAATCTGAACTCCTGCGATAACCTTCCAAGATCCGGCATCTCCACCTATTACTCTGTCCAAACTCGATAAATTGGCTCTTATGTTCACACATATTTGGACATCGGGGTATTTGTCAGCGTCGTCAAGGAATTTTGGAGTCTTTATGCCAGTATATACTTTGATCCCGAGGTAGGTATTATTGTAAACAACCTCTTTAGGATCGATACCGTACGGGTTTCCGATATTGAATAAAAGGTCCTCCATTTCACCTATCAGGCATTTCAATCCATCTTCTGCGAAATTCGAATCTATCAATAGTGAGGCCTCGAATCCAATGCATCCTGCTGAAGCGACGTCAGTTACTTCCACCGATACGTAGATAGACGCCTCCACCAAACATTCCGATAACATCTCAATTGCAGAGGTTATAGCATTCTGAACAGCAACCTGGAAAAATTTCGTTAAATCCTCAGTATTCGTAAGGTCGCCCATGTCCGATAATGTCGATGTTGCGGATTCTTTGATTATGTTGTACAGCTGTGTCCTTATCATCTGCCCTGTCAGAATTCCGCCACAATTCTTTGTATCACGAGTACCTTCTTCGAATATCCATTCGGTGGAGGCGTCCGCCACTCTTTGCCAAGTATAATTATCATTGGCAGTATCTTTTTTAGTGGGTGTCTTATCTACAGTATTGCCGTCACAATCCATTAGCATTACATACTCTCCACCCTTTAGATTTGAGGAACCAGAGTTATTCAGGAATGATCCTGGGAGATCTATGATGAGCCTTCCACCAGGTTGTAGTTCTGTCGAGGAGATCGTATACGTCTTGGTTTTGTTGGTGCCTGCACGTAACGAATATCCAGAGATATCAATGGTCTCAGAGGATGCATTATACAGTTCCACCCATTCGCAATTAGTGTCAGTTCCTTCTGGATTGGATTCGAATTCATTAACGACAAGTCCATTTTTGAAGGGAGCATTATATTTCAGATTCAGTCCCAGATCTATCGAGACCTTTGCCGCCCCCATAGGTATATTTGAAAGAATCGTACCCAATCCAGGTATGTCTTGAAGTGAGAAATCTATTTCGTTGTATGAGATAACTTCAGGCATAACTATATCGAAATCTGTTCCTTTGACGTTTCCAGATACACATATGAGGTATTTTGTCGTCTTCATTGTAGGGTCTATGTCTGCTTTTACATCCCAGTCATCACCGACTATGGATGCCGATCCTGTTATGATGAGTTCCTTGGAGCTGTCTTCTCCTTTTTGCTTTATGGTTATTGACCCAGATACGTCTAGATCGGATACGGTAGTACTCAATTTTATTGTTAAAAGTGTCTTTGTGTTCTTGATAAGAGATGCTAGATTCAAGGTTATTGTCAGTGTGAAACCCATGTATGAGAATCCGGCCGTTTGTTTTGATGCATTGACGTTCAAGATCCATTCAAGAGACCCTACAAGATTTTCTGCGGCCTCAGTGAACCAAGCTTCTATCTTATTTTCAATCATTTCCTTCAGTTCTTCCAAAGGTTCCATTAAGGCGTTATAGAGTTTTTGTACGATGTCTGTCACGAATTTACTTATCTCGATAAGTGCGGAATTAAGAATTGTCAAGGCGTCCATTATCATCGAAAGGATCTTTTTAAGAGGTTCTAAAAGAGGAGACAGTAGATTGACAAGAGAATTCCAAGCATCAGACAATACTGTATTGCTGGCACAGTAATTATTAACACCTTGTAAAGCCCAAGCACTAACAACTGTGATCTTCAATACGAGGTCTATTTGACAGCTATCTTTGATCTCTGAGTCAGAGATTCCCATGTAATTTTCCAGTGAACCTTTGCTAGAGACCTTATATGAAATATCGTCTTTTATGGAAACAGAAAAAACGGTTGAGTATGACGCCCCTGAGTTTTGTAGGAATCCTACATAATGAATACAGTCAGACAGATTGGAATTCGGGCCATATACTTCTACAGCGGGGTTGGAGGTCAGATCCATAGACATCTTTTCGATGGACGAATTACCAGCGTTATCTGTAATCACGAAACTATCGGTTCCAGGAAGTTGTATTGGGTCGCAGTATGAGTTGATGGCAATGTTCTCGCGCATCTCCCTGCATAATGATACAATGCGTTCTGGAACATTCGTCGTCTTATCCATGAATCCGAGTCCCTTCTCCAAGACAGATCTGCATATTTTTTTCATCAGATTATCCTGTTCACCATTTACATTTTTCAATGTGGTGAATCCGTTCATAAGGGAGTCCACTTCATTTGAATATGTATCAAGGATGTTCTTGATCTCAGGCCCGTCAATTAAAGAATTGACGATCTTTTCAAGCGTATTTGTATTTAACACCGTTCCGTAGTTTTCATCTATCATCTGGGTCAATTTTGTAAAGAGAATATCATGTATGTTCTCCTTGAATGTTGAAACACCATATATGTTCACTACATTGTCGTTTATTGTATCGTATATGCTGTTGTAGAATGGGTCAATGATATTCTGTTCACCGATCGATTCGCTTATTATTTTTTCAAAGGCCGCATCGCCGTTGTTCAATGCGGATTCTACGGTTTTGGAAATGGTCTCTAAAAATGATTCACCATCTGTGGAATCGACCTTGAATCTTATCGTGCCAAAACAGTTTTCAGACCCTACTTTCAGCGCTGCAGAGTTGATGATATTGGTGAACCATTCTCTGATCTCACAGTTGTCTTCCCTGTAATGCTGTTTGAAATTAGATATGCCCTCCCAGGACATCAGATCGACTGTTGGGTATTCGAGCGTAACGATATAATCTGAACTTTCTTTTCCGATAGATTCGGATATACTCTCGCCTGGAACAATTATCTGAAAGGTCTTATTAGAGTGGAGATATCTGTATTTCTCGATGTCCAGCCCATTTTCCGAAAGGACGCTTTCGATGTAAGGTGCAGCGGAGAATTCGTTGTTGTTTGTGAAAAAGCCTTTAAGGGAATCCCAAGCGTTCTTTAGTTTATCGTTTGCCAGATCTACTGTGTCAATAATGCTGTTACCATAAAGGTAATCTATCCACTGCAGCGCGATATCATCGGCGATCGACATCAATGCTTGAGAATATACGATCGAGAGATCTATTTCGACGTATCCATCAGATACAATGTAATAATCTGCAAGGTCCACAGATGTTGATGAACCGTCAATTCTTTCAGGCAAAATGCGGAAATATGTAAGACCCAGGATCTTGATCGAGTTTGAATACGCCAGTGTAACATCCTTTGTGGTAAGTATGTTGTTTGTTCCCATATCTCCGAATTCATTAATGGCTCCATAGCCGTTCATCACCCTGTATTGTGCCAGACAGGTCAGTTGATAGTTTATCATTTGGGATATCAATGAGCCGGGTCCGCTTATTGCGTTTTTGAATAGGGAACCTTGTTCTGCTACGAGAGGAAGAGCACAGGACGCATCGGTCTCAAAGTCTATTGTCTTTACAGTTTCACCCGAGTCACTGGAATATTTTGCTGTGAAGGAGCCCTCGCCAACTAGATAAGAAGGAGCACATCCTTCAGTTAGGTCGTTTTCAGAATATTTGAGAGATTCAGCTGAGAGTTCTGTTGAGAATGATTGTAGTTCTACGGTGACACCATTGTCTAAAATTGGAAACTGAAAATCCATCCAGTTCTTTGCCCGTTCTTCGTATTTTTCAGCGCGTTGTTCAATAGTGCCTTCTACTGACGCTATGCTAAGTGAGAAGATTATTTCCCCAAGGCCCTTCTCAACAAAGTATTCAGTACTATCGATCACAGTTTCAATGTTCTCTAATTCCTCAGAGATATCTTCAGTATTTTCAGAGCTTTTTTCTGTTTGTGCTGCAACGACAGCATAAGCAGAGCCCGATATTAGAAGAACTGCGATTATAGCAAATGGCATATTGCCGCGTTGGGATCTTTTCAATCCTGATATCGAACGATGTTTTATCGGTCTCATGTGACCGGTTTTGTTGTTCGTTCTGTTATATGGGGGACGATACAGTTAGTGTACGCAATCGGACTTTCCCCGCGCTCTTTGTACAAAGAATATCAAAGAAGTATTATAAGACGTCATTCGATTCCCCTTTGTTACCATGAGTGCAACTATCAAAGAATATGCAATCCAACCGGGTCTTCCCAAGAAAACGGAATCTATCTGTCCAGAGTGTGGAAAGATTATAGAGGCCACCCTTTTTGAGAAGGACGGTAAGGTCTACATGGAAAAAGAATGCCCTCAGCATGGAAAGTTCAAGGACGTCTATTGGTCAGATGTCAATATGTATCTGAAAGCTGAGAAATACGCTCACGACGGTATAGGAATATTCAATCCAATGGATAAGAATCTGAAAGAGGGCGAGAATGCAAATTTCATCATCGATGGTAGAAGGGTGGATATGCTAAGCACTACGGCGCTGGCCAATATCGATCTTACGAACAGATGTAATATGAATTGCCCTATCTGTTTCGCGGTAGCAAATCAGGCAGGGTATGTTTTCGAGCCTGACTACGATACAGTGGTCAAGATGCTTCAGACCCTGAGGAATGAGAAACCGATCAAATGTACGGCCGTTCAATTTGCTGGAGGAGAGCCAACGGTTTATCCTCAGTTCGTTGAGGTTGTAAAAAAGGCAAAAGAGCTTAAATTTGCACAGGTACAAGTTGCGACGAATGGTATAAAGTTCGCAAAGGATTATGAGTTTTTGAAAGCCTCCTCTTTGGCAGGACTCAATACGATATATCTGTCGTTTGATGGAGTGACAGATGACATTTATCTAAAGGCCAGGGACAGAAAGATGTTCCAGATCAAATTAGATGTAATTGCCAATTGCAGAAAGTTGAAGGAAGATATAGGAAAATCCCCATCGATAGTCCTAGTGCCTACAATCGTAAAGGGGATGAACGATCACCAGATCGGAGACATTGTTAAATTTGCGATCGAGCACTCTGATGTTATCAGAGGTGTCAATTTCCAGCCAGTCGCCTTCACAGGAAGGATAGACCACGAGGAGCTTGAGAAGGGTAGATTCACCCTTCCCGATCTGGCCAGGGAGTTGAGCGATCAGACAGGCTATACGACCGTGGATGATTGGTATCCAGTTCCTATCGTTGCACCCATCTCTAGCTTCGCATCCATTATATTGGGTGAGAACAAGGTGACGTTCACGACACATCCTCACTGCGGTATTGCAACATACCTCTTTATCAATGAGAAAGGAGAAGTAACTCCTTTCCCCCGTTTCATTGATGTCGATAAGTTCTCCAAAGGTATGGTGGAGATCGGTGCAAAGGCCGAAAAAGCAACATTTAAGAAATTGACTGCATTGAAGTTATTGAAGCTTCTCAACAACTGCATCATCGAGGATAAAATGCCAGAGGGTCTCGATAAGAAGAAATTCATAATGATGATAAAGAGCGTTATGAGCAACAAATCCAAGAGTACCCTTGCCGCTTTCTCTTGGAAGATGATGATGATCGGCGGTATGCACTTCCAGGATGACAGTAATTACGATATTGAGAGGGTCAAGCGTTGTGGGGTTCATTACGTAACTCCAGATTGTCAGGTCATTCCGTTCTGTGCGTACAACGGAGGGCCGAATTATCGCAAGATCACCGAGCAGAAATATTCCACGCCTCTTGCGGAGTGGAAGGCTGCACATAAAAAGGAAGCAAAAGAACTCGAACAAGCTTTGATCGTACCCGAGGATCAAAAAGCATGAGGTGTAAAGATGATAGTTAATTTCGATAAATGTCTCCACTGTGGTGGATGTGTTGGATCCTGTCCACAGAATGCGATCTTCCTGAATGACTATATTTTGGAGTTCAATGATAAATGCAACAGGTGTGGAAGATGTGTCAGGCTATGTCCAGTACAGGCACTTAAACTGGAGGCGAAGGTATGAAGACATACAAATGCGATGTTATAATTGTCGGCGCCGGCCCCGGTGGGAGCATGGCAGCAAAGTTCTGTGCGCAAGGCGGATTGAACACAATACTCATAGAGAAGAAGGCCGAGATCGGGGCCCCTCTGAGATGTGCCGAAGGCGTATCCAAGAAATGGTTACAGGAAGTAGGTATAGAACCAGATCCGACCTGGATCTGCGCAGACATGAAAGGAGCAATCATCAGATCACCTAGTGGATATCAGTTCAAATTGGATGAGAGCAAAGCAGGTTCCGAGGTTGGATATGTTCTTGAGAGACACCTTTTCGATAAAGCACTTTCAAGGGATGCTGTAGAAGCTGGTGCGAAGATAATGTTGCGCACATCTTGTACAGATGTCATTAGGAAGAATGGAAAGTTGATCGGGATCAAGGCAAAATCCATGGGAGAGGACATCGAGATCCACGCCGATGTCATAATTGCTGCCGATGGATATGAGTCACAGGTAGGCAGATGGGCAGGTATCGATACGAACCTTGAATTGAATGACCTGTGTTCCTGTCTTCAGTATAGAATGGTGAATTGCGATGCTGACATGGAATATTGTGAGTTCGTGATAGGACGTTCTGTTGCACCGGGTGGATATCTTTGGATATTCCCCAAAGGCAACGGTGTTGCCAATGTAGGGATCGGTATAATGGGTACAATGGCCAAGAAAGGAGAGGCCAAGACATATCTCGATAAGTTCATAGGATCGGATCCCCGTTTCAAGAACAGTCAGCCTGTAGAGATAATGGGGGGATTCGTTTCCACATGTCCAGGTATGGATTGTGCCGTGGATGACAACATAATACTTGTCGGAGATGCGGCAAGGATAATCGATCCAATTACTGGTGGAGGAATCTGTCATGCGTGTAGGACCGGTATGTACGCCGGAAAGGTAATAGTCGAAGCATCGAAGAACGGAGATTTCTCGAAAGCGGCGCTTATGCCTTATGAGAAGATGTGGCGTGACAGGATGGAGGACAAACTCTATAGGAATTGGATGGCCAAAGAAAGGTTGGCCGAGCTCGATGATGAGACCATCGATGAGCTTGTGAAACTAATATCTGATTCGGACATCAAAGAGGTCAATGTCTACAACCTTCTCAAGGTTATCAAAGAGAAGTTCCCTAAGGTCGTTGAAGGTTTCGAAGACCTGATTTAAACTTTTTAGCGGCCTCTGGCCGTTATATTTTGTTTTTCAATTCAAATTGGTGTATAGGTGTGACCTTTGGTCTGCAAGTTATAGTTTAATTGATAATAATTGATTTGCAATCCTTTATCTGGTCACTTTTACGCCTTCTACTCTCGTGGATACTATGAATGGCATACCGCCTCTGGAGAGGATGGCATCTGCAACCTTATCAGGTTTATCAGTAAGGGCGACCATACAACCCCCTCCTCCGGATCCAGTCAGTTTTGCACCATAGGAATACGGTAGTGTTGCATCAACCAATTTGTTCAGTTCGTTACAGGATACACCTAATATGGACAGAAGTTTATGATCATATGTCATCAATTCTCCCAGACGCGTCCTGTCGTTCCTGTTTATTGCATTCATACCTTCAAGTGTGATATTTCCGATCTCATCCACGATATCTGATGCAAATTTGTTATTTTCTCTGTATTTTCTTACTTTTTCAACAAGAGGTCCCGTGGGTGCGCGTATTCCGGTATAGCCGATCACAAATGTCATCTGTGGTATATCGATATCCGAGATCTCCCATTTGTTTCCGTTCTTTTCAATGGTCCAAAGGTGTTTTTTGGCATTAGGCACATTTAATGCAATTCCATATCCATGAGTGGAAGTGGAGGTATCCATGGGGCTTCCTCTTCCTTGTGCATAATATTCTGCTTCGAATGCCTCTTTGGCCACTCCTTCCGGATCTATTCTCTTCCTATGAAGCTGACGCATTGCTGCAGCGAAGGCCACAGAAAGGGCCGCAGAAGACCCAAGACCAGACCCAGGTGGGATCTTGCTGTCCATGTATACTGATACGGGAGCAGAGTCGTATTTCATCAGTATATGCTTAATGTGAGGATTGGCATTAATATCAGCAGTTTCACCATTGATCTTGAATTCTCTGTCGGCATGCACTTTAACGGTAAAACGCTTATCGATCGCCAGCGATATCGCCGGTTTTCCATATACCACAGCGTGTTCGCCAAGGATCACGAATTTACTTGGGGCGGAAACAACGGTCTCGATCATCAGTCAGACAGTCCGTAGCGGTCCAGTAATTCTCTGATTGCATCATTAGGTGTTCTTTTTTCCAATATTGGCTGAGGTATGTCCCACCATCTTTCTTCGAAATCTTTAAGAGCGGATTGATAATCATTTTCAGAGTTGAATTTGGAAGGTTGGACCGTTGCGAGTGCCTTCTCATGTTCCTTGAAAAGGTCTACATTGTATTTTCTGTTGGTTAGCGCAACTCCAAGTAGCATATCGAACGAATATGACATCTCCATCGCTATTTCGGAAGGTATGGCATCCATCATCATGTCCAGGACGCTGTTGGCGGTCATTTTGAAAAGCATCTGACGTTTTGTATCTTCGTCAAGGCCTTCTTGATTTTCAATGATATTGGTGATCTCTTCATACATCAGATCTCCAAGAGCATCGACCCGGACGGGATTCTTCTCATACATCTGTTCGTATGCTTTGTCTTCTTCACTCTTTTCCTCTTCATCATATCCGAAAAGGCTGGCATTGGGGTCGTTGTAATCCATATTCATCATCTCTTAAGTTTTTTCATTGTATTTTCAAGAATATCCATTCCTGCATTGATCTTTTCCTCGCTGGTTGCATAGGAGAATCTGAGGTGGCCTTCCCCATATATTCCGAACGCGGAGCCAGGTGTGCATATAAGGCCGTTCTTTACTAGTTCTGCAGCAAGTTCTGCAGATCTCATATCGAGGTCATAGGTAGGGAATGCATAGAATGCCCCTTTAGGAGGTATCATATTCATTCCGTCTATCTCGTTTATGCGTTTAGTTATGAGGTCTCTTCTCTTTTTATATATGCTTTTGGATTTTTCCAGATAAGGTTCTATATTCGGCATTGCAGCAAGTACACCATACTGTGATGGCATATTTGGATTCGCACATACATGATATTGCATCTTTATGAGGGCGTCCATATCCTCTGTGTCGGCACAAATGAATCCGAGTCTCCATCCTGTGACCGCCATCATTTTAGAGAAACCGCTTGCGATTATTGCTCTGTCCAAACGGTCCATGAAGGACACATGCTCGCCTTCATAGACGAATGGTTCGTATACTTCATCCGCGAGTATGTAGATGTTATTGTCTTCTGCAATGTCCAGTAGCGCCTTTTTTGTCTTTTTGGTGATCACACCTCCGGTGGGATTACTGGGAGTGTTAACGATCATCATCTTTGTCTTCTTAGTTATAAGTGACTGGATATTTTCGGTATCAGGTTGGAAGTCTCCTTCTGTGAGCTTATATTCTTTATAGGATCCTCCTGAAAGGACGGCATGAGGTCCGTATATTACGAAACCCGGACTAGGTACAAGGACCTCATCACCAGGGTCAATGAACGATTGTGATATCTCTAAAAGTGCAGTGGACCCACTCGGGGTGATCATGATATTGCCACCGTTGATATTTCCATATTTGGAGAACCTTTTGGCCACCGCATCCCTTAGTTCGGGGATTCCTGCAGTTGGACCGTATTTGTTCTTGTGATTCAGTGACGCCTGATACATTCCTTCGATGGCCTCCATGGGCGGATCCAGATCAGGTTCACCAAGTCCCAGATTGATAGAATTGGGACCTGCGAGATCGAACATCTTCCTGATGCCTGACATTGGGATGCTGTCTAACCTCTTTGATACTTTCATAAGACGTAATTGTCAATCTTTGTTATATTCGTTGGGTTCGTATTTTGGAAATACGCCATATTATTAATCCTGGATTGTATTCTCGATTTCATGGTTCAGATCAACAGAAAAGCCTGGCTACTTTTCGATATCATCGGATTGGTGTTCGTGATATTCGGTGCGATGTCCTACGTAGGTCTATTGTTCCATACGGGGACATTCGTCGGATTATCTGCATTTTTAATGGGTCTGTTCTTTGTTGTATTGGGTTCTGCATTCGGATATCTTGAAGGTATTACCGTCAGAGACGAGATATCGGAATTGGTCAGATATAAAAATGTGGAAGAGGCCGTTGCCAAGTGCAATGACAGTGAGGGCACATACATACTCGATATCGATGAGGCAGAGAAGAAGACAATTCCAGATGAGATAAATGTCAATGAACTCTTTGATGATAATGTCGATTCAAAGAAGTGAGGGGAGATAATGGCCAATCAGAAGGCATTGAACGCAGAAATGCTCTATTACATGTTCGAGGCTGTGAATATGCACAGGTGGAACGATCACATGAGGACGATCGATCTCACAGAACTTGATAAACAGGCGCATAAGGCCTCCATAGCATGGATCCTAGGGAAGTATGAAGAGGATGCGGGACATGAACTAGATTGGGAGAAATTGATCTCTGGAAACCTTTATTCTTTCATTTCCAGATTAGTGCTGACCGATCTGAAGCCTCAATTATATCATCGTATGGAATCAGAGAAATCAGGTCAAGTAAATGATTACATATTGAAGGAGTTCAATCGTAAGGTTCCGGATGCGCCAGAAAACTTCAGGAATGAGTTGGAAGACTATCTGCATTCTAAAAAAACATCCAAAGAGGATGCTATATCCCGTGCTGCCCATTATTTGGCCACAAGATGGGAATTCAATATGATATATCCAGCGAACCAGTCCATGTATGGAATAGACCAGACACGGGTTGAGATAGACGAGCAGATCTTTCAACATATGGATCTTGCTGGTGTAAAGAAATTGATGATCGATAGGAGCACATTCAATATAGTGGATCTTATCGGGCAGTTAAGGTTTCAACAGAGGTGGGCTAGGACGCCCAGGATACCTCAGACAACCGTTTTAGGGCATTCTCTTATTGTGGCCAATATGATATTTCTGAGCGATTATGATAAAAAAGTAAGTAATAAACAGAAATATTTTGATTTCCATACAGCATTATTCCATGACCTTCCAGAGGTCTTGACGAAAGACGTAATAACACCTGTTAAGACCAGTGTGGACGGTCTTCCAGATCTTTTGGAGAGTTATGAGCATGAGCTCATCGAATCAAAGATAATGCCTTTGATCCCGGAATCTTGGAGGGATGAGCTAAGGATGATGGTGTACGATCCATTCACAGATTTAGATGATCCAGTATATGGTATACGTAGAGGAAGGGACCTCAAGACATGCGATCGTATGGCCGCTTTTATGGAAGCGCACATTTCGATCCGTTATGGTATTTCGTCTAAGACACTTAGGGAAGGGGAGAAGGAAATAAGGAAAAAACTTGAAAAAAGCGGTAAAGGAATAGATGCAAATGGTTTGTTAAAGAGTTTCGATCGGATGGATATCTGATCATTTTCTCTTTGAGATGACTTCTTGTCCCTTCATGTAAGGTCTAAGAACATCAGGAATTGTCACGGAACCGTCCTTATTTTGATAATTCTCAAGTACAGCGACCATTGTTCTGGGTAGAGCAAGTCCGGAACCATTGAGAGTATTAATGAATTCACTTTTGAGGTGCGGTTCAGGCCTGTACTTTATCCTGGCCCTGCGTGCTTGGAAGTCTGTGAAATTGGAACAAGATGAGGCCTCTAACCAAGCATCTTTTCCAGGGGCATAAAGTTCCAGATCGTAACATTTTGCACAAGAGAAGCTCATATCTCCAGTGCATAGTAACAGTACCCGGTATGGTAGATTAAGTCCCTTGATAAGGTCTTCAGCATCATTCCTTAGTTCCTCGAGGGCTGCCCATGAGGTCTCGGGTACTACGAAGCGTACCATTTCCACTTTGTTGAATTCATGTACACGGATGATACCTTTCGTATCAGCATGTTTTCCGACCTCTCTTCTGAACGATGGGAGGTATGCAGTGTATTTTATCGGGAGGTCCTCTTTATTGAGGATCTCATCCTGGAACAAATTGGTCACAGGTACCTCTGCGGTCGGATTCAAGAACAAATCGTCCTTCTCAAGGTGATACATATCGTCTTTCAGATTCGGATATTGTCCAGTACCTATGAGCGCCTCTTTGTTCACGACCACAGGGGGAAACACTTCTGTGTATCCCTGATCGTGATGTGTATCGAGGAAATAGGAGATGAGTGCGCGTTCAAGACGGGCTCCATCTCCCTTCAAGCAGTAAAATCCGCTTCCTGCGACTTTTACGGCTCTGTCGAAATCGATGATATCGAGATCTTCTGCGATCTCAAAATGCTCCTTGGGTTTGAAATCAAAGTGTCTCATTTTTCCCCATTCGTAGACTACCACATTGTCGTTGCTGTCTTTACCGAAAGGTACTGATTCATGAGGGATATTTGGGATGTTGAGTACACAGTCGTTGCGTATCTCTTCCAAGACTACCATCCTATCATCGTTGGCTTTGATCTGATCTCCTACTTCGCGCATCTTATCAATGATATCATCTTTCTCTTTTCCTTTGGGGAGTTTAGAGATCTTAAGTGATTCTTCATTTCTGGTCTTTCTCAGATCATTGTTTGTTTGTGTAAGTGCTCTCCATTCGGAGTCTGTTTCCAGGAATTTATCGAGTACATCCGTGGATCTGTTTCTGTTGAGGATCATTGTCCTGATCATATCGGGATTTGATCTGATTATGTTTACATCCAACATCCAAACACCTTAGAATTTCTTTTGGCACAGGGAGCTCCACGTTCTTTTGTCCGTGAAAATAATGACATTTCCGCGAACATCCACGACGACGGAATCCGTGGAGTCTGCGATGGTCTGAGCGGTCTCATCCGCTTCTTTTTCAGCATTGTCTAGGATCCTGACCTTAATGATACGGCGGCTCTTCAGCTGGGCCGTTATCTCGTCTTTGACTCCTTGATCAATTCCTTCTTTTCCGACGTGTACGGTAGGTTTGAGTTCTACAGCACGTCTCATTATCTCCTTTTTTGCTTCTTTTTCCGTCATTTAATCTGCTCCCTGAGGTATGGCATACGTTTGATCGTTCCACATTTGGCACATGTTGATACGATCTTATGTTCAGTAAGTCTCACTGTGCAATTGATGCCCGGTATCATTGGTAATGAACATTCTTTACAGTATTTGAAATCTGAGGGGACATCTGTCCTGGTCTTCATTCCTATCCGTTTAGCTAATGTGACATACCTGGTTGCCCGGTCATCATTTCCTTCTCTAACTGCTTTATCGGCCAACTTGACCAGTATCCCGATCCTTTCGTTGCCTATCTGGGCCGCAGCGTTCTTTGGAAGGTGCCTTTTAGACATGTTATGCCTCTTTCACTGACAGGACGCTGAGATATAAATGTTTACCACGCATTAGGCATGCGATCATCTATGCAACTGCGGTGCCAGAACTTTTATGTATTTGCATCCTGCGATCGATTTTCCTGCTTCATATTCATCCAGACGTTCCATGAATTTTTCATGGAAGATGCGGATGGTATCATCCCAACCATTACCTGAAACAGAGACATCTAATTTCGAGTTCGTGAATGTCCATATTTTAGATCCTGGCATATGTGATATGTCTGCTGTTACGGGATTTGAAAGTTTCACATCCCTGTCCTTTGATATTATCCTACTGAATGTGATGCTGGGTATCTTTTCTACAGATATGATCTCATCGATACCTATGAGGTTCCCGTTTCTTGCGAACGTCATGTGTCCTTTCACAGCGCAGGGCCCACAGTCACACAGTCCGAGTGCGGTTGTCCTCATCTCCTCATCATTGAAATTGAGGTTAACATCACCTTCGTCGCATGCAAAGCATGTTCTTCCTAATGGGTCTTTGTATAGTAGGCCCACGGCCATTCCCAAGTGGTCCTGTGGAAGAGGACATGACCATTCCGATATGACTTCCTTTGAAGCTCCTTTGAATATACCTGATACATCTGTTGCGGCGTATTGGATCGAATATCCCACAACATCACGTGAAAGTGAACTGAGGTCCCCTATGACCCAGGATTTGTATTTTGGGTCAGGGAAAGTAGTCTCTATCATATCCGATAGACTATTGCTTTCTGACATGTTCATCATAAGTGTCATGACCTTCACCGTGTCATCCATCAGTGTACCGGTGAACCTGTCCGCCGCCTCTGTAGAAAGCGTCATGCTCCTTCCGTCCACTTCTGTGATGTGAAGGATGAACCTGTTGAGGTACTCCTTAGGAACAGTGTATACGGTCATCATGTCCTTCTCGATGATCTGTGCCCCTATATGGACAATCAACGACTGGATGTCCATCATTATGCTCCCTGCTACCGATACAGGTATGTCGTCGCCTTCTTTATTCGATATGACCTTGAAACTTGGTGTGTTCGTCAGCATCCCCTAGTGGAACATTTTCTTCGCATTATATTATTGTTATTAGTCTAAACTAGGGAAATCCTTATATCTGATGTATGTCTCGTCGTGGATGGTCATGAATCGGCCAAGTAACAGTCTTTAAATATGAATTTGGGATTGTCGCATTCATTAAGCCCGCACACAGGTGGTAAAGATGGTAAGAAAGCCCGCATCGATGTATAGAAGAATCACAGGACAGGCGTACACACGCCGCGAATATATGGGAGGAGTCCCTGCAAGCAGGGTCAGCCAGTATGATATGGGTAACCTTCAGGCAGATTTCCCCGTAGTTCTCACACTTAAAGTGAAGAATCGCGTCCAGGTGAGACACACATCCCTTGAAGCAGGCCGTATCGCCGCTAACAGGGTCTTGTCCAAAGACGCGGGAACTCAGAGCTATCACCTTATGGTAAGGGCGTATCCCCACATGGTTCTCAGAGAGAACAAGCTTGCTACTGGTGCAGGAGCAGACCGTGTGTCGAGTGGAATGCGTCGCGCTTTCGGAAAGACGGTTGGAACTGCAGCGAGGCTTGAACGCAATCAGGCGATCCTTACAGTAAAGGTCCCGGTAGACAAGGTCAGTGTTGCAAAGGATGCTCTTTGGAGAGCATCGATGAAATTCCCCTCCCCATGCTACGTAGTAGTAGAAAAGGGACAGGAACTCATAAACTGATAGATAGACATGTTCGACCTAGAAATAGGGAGAATTGTTGATTGGGTTTGCGGCGGGGGGTTCTCCTCCGTCGCTCTCCAGTTGCCAGAGGGGCTTAAGTCCAAGGCAATTGATATTTCTGATATCATAACTCGCGAGACAGGTGCATCTGTTTTCATTTTAGGTTATCCATGTTACGGTGCATGCGATCTTTTTGTAGATTATAGAAAATATGCTGAGGCATTGATACATTTCGGTCATTCTCCGATACCTTCTATGGGTGAAGACCCCAATGTGATGTATGTTGAGGTCCACACATCCATAGACATTGTTCCGAAGTTGAATGCAGTGTTGAGCGAACTTCCGCAGAGGATAGGTCTGCTGGCCACAGTACAATATGTAGAGATGCTGCCGAAGGTCAAATCTGTTTTGGAAACTTCTGGTAGAATCGCGACCATCGGCATGGGTGACACAAGAATATGTCATCCTGGTCAGGTACTTGGATGCAATTGCAGTTCAGCTATTTCCGTGCAGGACGAGGTAGATGGGTTCCTGTTCATAGGCGAGGGGGATTTCCATCCGCTCGCGACAGCATTCGGTGTGAAAAAATCCCTATTTGTACTAAATCCTGTCACCGGAGAACTAAGGGACGTCGTCGATACCCGTGATCGGATATTAAGGAAGAGGTTCGCATCCATTGAAAATGCCAAGTCAGCGAAGGATTTTCTCGTTATTGTGTGTGGAAAAGTAGGTCAGAATCGCATGTCCACAGCTCAGATCATATGTTCAAAGTTAAGGAACAACGGCAGGAATGCACATATTGTGATCATGGATGAGATAACACCTAATTCGTTGCTTCCTTTCAAAGCAGATGCATATGTGTGTACAGGATGTCCTCGTATAGCAATGGACGATTCTGTACGGTACCAACATCCCATGCTTACCGTGACCGAGATTGATCATGTACTCGGATTGCGTGATTGGGACGATTATAGATTCGACTCAATATGAGGATTTGTGCAAATCCTTAATACAAGTGAGGGATTAGCATATTTCATGTTCACATCGCAATCTCTTCTTGAGGGAGATCTTCCAAAGGTTCGTGTCGGCATCGGTCGCGGGACAGAGAAAGGGAATGTAGAGAGAAGCGTACACACAATTGGTAAAGATAGAGCGATCATCTATGACGATCCAAAGGCACTTGTGGATGATTTGTTATCTGGCAAGATAGATGCTGCGGTCCGTGGGGATATGTCGTCTTCTAAACTTTTGCCAATACTCAAATCAGCCATGGGTGTAGATAATTTAGAAAGGATCGTTCTATTGGAGCCAAGGATGAGCAAATTGGTCTTTATGGCGCCCGTTGGTATTGATGAAGGGTGGACCGTTAAACAAAAATATGAAATGGTCGAAAAGTCGCTTAAACTTATGAATAAGTTAGGCGCAGGTCAGAAAGTGGCTGTCATGTCTGGCGGAAGAAACGAGGACCTCGGCAGATGTCCAGCCGTGGATAAGACGATCCAAAATGCCAATGAACTTGTGCAACTTTTGAAAAAAAGGTTATGATGCATACAATGCGCAGATCCTGATAGAGGATGCTCTGGAGGAGGCCGATCTGATAATCGCGCCTGATGGGATAACTGGGAATATCATATTCAGAGTACTTCACTTTGTAGGTGAGGCCAAGGCCCTCGGCGCTCCGGTCATAAATATCGATAAAGTGTTCATTGATACCTCAAGGGAAAAGACAGATTATACTGATTCCATACAGTTGGCAATGAGACTCAAGGGGGAATATTGATGATACTAGAGATCGACGGCGGGTATTCAGGTATCAGATTCTCATCATGTCATTTTATCCCCAGGCATGAGAAATGTTCGAGATTACACGGACACGGTTACATCGTGCGTCTTCGTCTGGAAGGAGAAGTGGGGGAAGAAGGAATGATCATGGACTTCGTGGTCTTGAAGAAGAAACTTAAGGAGATGATCGACGAATTCGATCATCATGTCCTTCTTCCTGGAAGATCAAAAGATGCTAAGATCACTATGAACGGAGATTCAGTAGAAGTCTCATGTTGTGGGAAAAAGTATGTGTTCCCCTCTGAGGATGTGGTCATACTCGATGTCCCTACGACGACAGCAGAGGAGATGGCAATACTCATGACCGAAAGGATGGCAAGAGAGGTAAAGATACCTAGCAATGTGAAGAGTATATCTATCGGATTGGACGAGGAGCGTGGACAGACCGCATGGTCCACGAAGGTGTTATGATGAAAGCGGTCGTCCTTCTCTCAGGCGGATTGGATTCTACGACCACACTCGCGCAGGCCATTGCAGATGGGTATGAGGTCACGGCCATCAGTTTCAGATACGGCCAGAGACATACAAAGGAGTTGACATCTGCCAAAAATGTGTGCGATCACTATAATGTCAAGCATGTGGTCATCGATCTCAATCTCAGTTCTTTCCGTTCAGCACTTACAAGAAAGGATATTGACGTACCGATGGATCGTTCAGGGGAGTTGTCCAACGAGATACCGGTGACATATGTACCGGCGCGTAACATAGTGTTCCTCAGTATAGCTGCCGGTCTTTGCGAATCGATAGATGCAGATAGGATATACATCGGTGCTAACGCGGTGGATTATTCTGGTTATCCAGACTGTCGTCCTGAGTTCTTTGAGGCATACGAGAAGATGTTGGCCGCGGGAACGAAGACAGGCGTGGAAGGACATCCTGTAAAGATAATAACGCCGATATTGAGAAGTTCGAAGGCCGATATCGTCAGGCTTGGAAAGAAATTAAATGCACCTCTTGACCTTACATGGTCCTGTTATAACGGTGAGGATAAGGCTTGTGGTCATTGTGATTCGTGCAGACTTAGACTCAAGGGATTCGAAGAAGCAGGTTATAAAGATGAGATTGAATACAGGTGATTGATATGAAAGTCTGTGAGTATTTCAGATCTCTGCAGGGAGAAGGGATGATGATAGGCGTCCCTACATATTTTATCAGAACGGCAGGTTGCAATCTCCGTTGTAAGTGGTGTGATACCACTTATGCGCAGGAGGAGCCTGGTATGGAAGCGGATGTCGATGACATCATGGAGATCATCGGCGATGCGAAGAACGTTTGCATCACCGGAGGAGAGCCTCTTCTTCAGAAGGACATGCCTGAATTATTGAATAGGCTTGTTGATGAGGGTAAATACACGGTCCTTGAGACCAACGGGTCAGTGGACCTATCAAATGTTCCTGACAGTTCGGATATCCTGATAAGTATGGATATAAAATGCCCATCCTCCGGAATGGAGAAGAAGATGTGTCTGTCAAATCTCAGGATCCTCACAAAGAAGGACCAGTTGAAGTTCGTGATAGCAGATAAGAAGGATTTCTATTATGCTGTCAGATTCTTAGAGGAGCATCCAGTGGACACGAACGTTATTTTCAGTCCAGTTGGTGGGATGGACCTTCAGCCTATAGCGGATGAGGTCGTCATGAGAAAACTAGATGTCAGGGTTCTGCCCCAGCTCCATAAGATAATATGGGGCGATAAGAGATCAGTCTGATCCCTTTTTTTCAAACCCTTTCATCCTTTCATATCTTTTGATGAAGTCAGTAACACAGTCTTCGACCGTACCTTCTTCATCATAGGATACGAATATGTTTGCCTTGTTCAGTATATCCAGGCCATGGTTTCCTATGCCACCAGTTATCAATGCATCCACCTTAAGTTCGACTATGGCTTTGGCGACCAGCATACCCGCTCCGTCCGAGCGGGCATATTCGTTTTTAACGACCTGATAATCCAATGTATCCGAGTCGACAATAAGGAAGAAGGGTGCGTGGCCGAAATCTTCGGCCACAAATGAATCTAGCGTTTCGCCCTCTGATATTACACCTATTTTCATTTTTGTTCTACCGTTTCAATGATCTTGTTCGCTATCTTATTGAATGCTTTTGCGGATTCTGATTCTGGATTAGATATCACAATAGGCATTCCGGAATCTCCAGACAGTACGATGGCAGGTTCAATCGGGACGCGTCCAAGGAACTGTATGTTCATGTCTTTGGCGGTGGCTTCCCCTCCGCCAGACTTGAAGATATCCGTGATCTCCCCGCAATGAGGACATACAAAGCCACTCATATTCTCGATGAGTCCTATTATCGGGATCTTAGTCTGTGTAGCGAAAGTAACTGATTTCCTGCTGTCAAGCAATGCGACATCCTGAGGTGTTGTAACTATGACAATACCGTCTGCTTTGGGGATGAGCTGTACGATCGACAAGGCTTCGTCACCAGTTCCAGGAGGCATGTCGATCACGAGGTAATCCAGATCTCCCCAATTCACGTCTTCGATGAATTGTTTGACAGCACTCATCTTTACCGGTCCTCTCCACATGACCGCTGAATCCTTATCAGGAAGCAAAAACGCCATCGACATGATCTTGAGTGATGGTGGAATTGTTATCGGGATGAGTTTTTGGTTCTCTACCGTAAGCTTTTCATCTTCCACATGGAACATCTTCGGAAGATTGGGTCCTGTGATATCCATATCCATTATTCCGGTCTGGTAACCTGCCACTGAAAGCGTCATTGCCAAATTGGATGAGACAGTGCTTTTCCCTACACCGCCTTTTCCGCTCATTACGATAATTACATGTTTGATCCTGGAAAGACTGTCACTGAGTTTTGTCTGTTCTTCTATGTCCTCTCCGCTAAGCATTGGTTTCGACATTTATTACACCCTTAATGTACATGAAATGAGTGACCAGCATTATAAACCTATCAAAACCACTATATCGGAATAGCGCTATGTGGAAGGTATGCCATTAGGAGATCCTGGGGGAGGAAGTTTCGCATACACCATAGAGGGTCTGCCACAAAACATATTTGTCGCGGTGGTTCCTGTCAAAGATCCCGAAAAGAGTCTTTCTTTCTACAGAGATCTTCTGGGTATGGAGGAGACCTATCGTTCCGATAATGAGATCGGAGTGATGAGGGATGGCGCGAGACTCATACTCCGTAGGTCGGACAGAGCAGGTGTGGATACGGGGATATACATAGGGGTCAGCAACCCTTTCGACCTTCATAGACGGTTGATAGACGAGGGAGTAGTATTCGTCGAGGACCCGAAGAGGGAACCATGGGGAGTCAGCACATCCTTCAAGGATGATGACGGCAATATCATCAGGGCAATAGAGATGAATGCGGACATTCGTGCATAATGTTTTATCGGTCCCGGTTCATTCTGGCAGCATGAAGGTCATAGCCCTTAATGGCAGCCCGCGCTTGGTCGGCAACACCAGCAACATCATCAACGACATCCTCGATGAGATCGAAAAAGAGGGAATAGAGGTAGAGCAGATACAGCTCTATGCACATGAGATCGAAGCTTGCAATGATTGCAGATCCTGTGAAATGAGAGGCGACAGCCGCTGTATAATTGAGGACGGCCTGAATGAGATCGTTGATCAGTTGCGCAAAGCCGACGGCATAATACTTGCGTCTCCCTGTTATTATGGTGCATGTTCCGGGCAGATGAAAATATTCTTGGAGAGGGTAGGATTGCCTCTCGAGATGGGTGATATGGGCCTGAAGAGGAAAGTGGGTGCGGCAGTGGTCGTCAATGCACATGATGGCGGATCATTGGCGTACATGCAGATGGTGAACTGGATGCTTCGCAATGAGATGGTCGTGGTAGGAGGAAATCCATCACCAATCCTAACAGCGTTGAATTCTCCTCAATATATCGATGACAGGATGGGCATGAAAGGGGTCATGAGCATGGCGCACGAGATGGCATGGTTGATCCTTCGCATCAATGGGCTGAATCTCGATGATTAAGTAGGTGACCGGGGTGTCCCGGTCATGTTTATTACGGTCAGAAGAAGTAGAATCCGCATTTTTCAGAGGCGGATATCTTTGCGACTGCTTCAAGTCTTTCAAGAGGGCCAGAATAGCGCCTCACCATGACCTTTCCCTCGTCGGGGAGTACAACGGTCAATCTCTCTGCCTCCGCCAACATTTTTTTGGCATCTTCAGGTGTGAAAATCTTTTTCGTTTTAGCTGATTCGGGTGCGGAAGCAATGATCGGGCAGCCATGTTTCTGTGCTATGCTTGGAAGCATGCTGTTATCTGGCCCGAAGGCTCCGATGCACCCTCTGCCTTTGTCCCAAGAAAGCGGACATTTGGCGCACATTTCATTCATCTCATCGAAATCGACGAGATCCCAACCGGTCAAGCGATTTTCGGGTTTGGATGCAGCGATGACTTTTTCTTTCCTTTTTTCATCAAGTCCATCCAAAGGTATCCACCCTGTGTTGATCCTTTGGCAATTTTTCTTTAAAATTTCCAGATCATCAGCGTTTTTGATCTTTTCGAGATAGATCGCATCGGCTTCGGCATTGAGTCTGTTTCTTTTCATGAAAGCTTCCCAATCAGGAAAAAGCACATTTGCCACCTTAAGAGATACGAACTCGTCGAATTCGACTATGTCTTCGAATCCTTTGTCGTTCTCTACTTTTACCTTGTGTATCTCCATCTTGAGTTTCCTGCATAAGGCCCCTTCGGCCTCCAGCTCGCAAATTCCGATATTGATTCCCATATTGATCTCCGACATTTCATGTCCTTGCGGTATTATAATCCTCTCTTTGTATTATTTCAGAGCTTAACGCAAGTATGATTTATTCATAGTATGATTGAGGGGGCAATGGCAGACATAATGATCCGTAAAAGGAAGAGGATGAGAACAAAGGAGATCAAGGTATTTTCCAAAGAACTTGAGGAAACATTACATGTTCCTGTATTCACCGAGGATGATCCGGTAGATATGGCTGAAAGTTCAGATTACAATCTTCTCTTCGTCGGAAATGATATTATTGGAATTGTATACGAAGATAAGCCCTTTTTGACCGTAAGAGGGGTCATGAAATACAGGCCAGAGAAAAAATTCGTAACAATCGATATGGGTGCAGTGCCATTCATAATAAACGGCGCTGACTGCATGGGCCCCGGAATAGTGGATGCCGATGAGTCTATCCAACCTGGCGATTTCGTATGGATGAGGGATGTGAAGAATCTGGTTCCGTTGGCCACCGGAATATCTGGGCGTTCAGGCGAGGAATTAAAGGCCAGAAAAAGTGGTAAGGCCGTAAGGTCATTGAATTATGTTGGCGATAAGCTTTGGAAGACCGGGGAATGAGATGAAGGCAAAAGAGGTGGAGGATAAGGAGAAGGTCTTCGTGGACCTTAGCAGTTATCCAGTGAAGACGAAGGTCTCAACGGATGCCCATGTAAAGATGGTAGAGGTGACATCGTACAGTGATCTCAAGGTACTTGTGGATATGACCTACAGAGGCAATGTCGTCGTTATGGATTTCTCTCGTTTTGCGGATGGCGATGCACAGAAGAAAGAGATGGTAAAGGATTTTTTAAAGGTGGCATCGGATATAAACGGTGCCTTCATGGAGGCTTCTGATAGGATAATGATCCTAAGCGGCAATGGAATGCCGATAGACAGGACCCGCTTATCACATAGGAGCTGATGTCACGTCCAAAGACCAAAAGACCATATTCGATCCGATACACGGAAGCATAAAGGTAGGAGGGGTCTATCTCAATATACTGGATAGGCATGAGATGCAAAGACTTCGTAATGTGAAGCAACTTGACATGGGATACATGGTATTCCCAGGTGCTAACCATACAAGGTTCGAACATTGTCTCGGAGTGTATCATCTGGCTGGTCGCATGGCAGATTCTTTGTGTCTGTCAGAGGATGATAAGCGTACAGTGATGGCAGCGGGGCTTCTGCACGATGTTGGTCATCCTCCATTCTCGCATACCTTGGAGGAGTTGATCTTCAATAGTACAGGGCTGGACCACATGGATATGGCAAGAAAGCTCATAATGGGGGAGATAAGGACATATCGTGAGAGAGACGAGGACCTGTTCGGCGGTAAATGTTCTATTGCCGAGGTGCTTAAGGATTCAGGGATAGATCCCAAGAAGGTCTGTGACCTCATCGCATATGCTGCATCTCAATCCAGTGGTGAGTTTGTCGATAAAAGGTCATATTTCCCTTCAGGTGATTATGTGCATCAAATCATCCATGGGCCGATCGATGCAGATCAAATGGATTATCTCATGAGGGACGCCCATTATACTGGTGTTACGTGGGGGGCCATAGATATTGAACGTGTGCTAAGCACGATTAGGGTCCACAATGATAGGATAGTTATGGAAAGAGGCGGGATAGTTGCTGCTGAGGGGTTGATGGTGGCCCGTTCTTTGATGTATTCTGCCGTTTACTACCACATGACTGTGAGAATACTCAAAATGATGCTTATAAAAGCCGTTGAATGTTCTAATCTGAATATCGACGAGATCCATACTTGGGATGATGCCGATCTAGTAAATGCATCGATATCCGACGGTGGAAAGGCATCGTATATTACGCGTTCGGTGATCTCACGTAAACTTTACAAATCGGCACTTACAATTTACAGTGAGGATACAGACGAGGAGACCGCGGCCATGTTGGCTCAGTATTCCTCATATCGTTCCAAGAAGGAGCTGGAGATGGAGATCGCGGACAAAGCGGGAGTCGACATCACAGAGGTCATAGTCGACATGCCTTCCAGATCCACGATGTTGTCGGAGGTTAAGATCGGTAAGACCGATGTCACAATATTGGATCCGAATGGAAAGGTAAGGTCGATAACCAAATTCTCACCAATAGCAAAAGGCCTTCAGGCAAGAGATCCTTTCGGATGGAAACTGATGGTAGCTACACCGAACGATCTGACTGAGAAGGTGGAGAAGGCGACCCGTAAGGTCCTCAGCCTTTGACGACCCCGATAGGTGTCAATTTTGCCACTTTGCCCGTGAGCCCAGCGTCACATACGACCTTTATCACTTCATCGACGTCCTTGTATGCTCCGGGAGCTTCTTCAAGAAGTCCCTCGTCAGATCCGTTCCTGAGGTAGATGTTGTTAGCGGCCAGATCCTCTCTGATCGTTTTGAGGTCCATGCTTTCGATCGCTGTCTTACGGGACATCTGTCTTCCTGCCCCATGACATGTGGATCCGAAGGTATCTTTCATGGCGCCCTGTCTTCCGACAAGCACGTATGTGCCTACGCGCATGTCCCCTGGAATAATGACAGGCTGTCCTGCATCACGATATTTCATTGTGATCTCTTTTCTTCCCGGTGCGAAGGCGCGAGTGGAGCCTTTTCTATGAACGAGAACATCTTCGTTGTGCTGTTCGACAGAATGGCGTTCTTTTTTCGCTATGTTGTGTGCGACATCGTATACAACATCCATTCCCATGTTCTCGGCTGAGTCACCCAGTACATTCTCGAATGATTCCCTCGCCCAGTGCGTTATCATCTGTCTGTTTGCCCAGGCATAGTTGGCTCCGCAACACATCGCTTTATAGTAGTCGTCACCGAGCTTGGAATCCAACGGTGCACATGCAAGTTGTCTGTCAGGCAGGTCCACGGAATTCTTTCTTATGTACTGTTCCATGTCCTGCAGGTAATCGGTGGCTATCTGATGTCCGCATCCTCTGGACCCGCAATGCACTGTTATGGTGACCGTTCCTTTTTTGAGTCCAAATATCTTAGCGGTCCGTTCATCGAATACATTGTCGACGACATCCAATTCCAAGAAGTGGTTTCCAGAACCCAACGAACCCAATTGAGGTAAACCTCTTTTGCGGGCCTTATCACTTACCACAGAGGAGTCCGCATCTGTCATGTGACCTCTTTCTTCTGTGACATCCAGGTCCTTTTCCCACCCGTATCCGTTCTCTACGGCCCATTCTGAACCGTTGAGTAGAATATCATCCATTTCTTTGTTCCCTATCCTGGTAAGTCCTTTCGAACCCAATCCAGATGGGACGTTCTTGTAAAGTTCGTCAACCAAGAGGTTGATCTTACCGTCAAGGTCCTCTACAGTGAGATCTGTTTTGATGAGGCGTACGCCACAGTTTATATCGAAGCCTATGCCGCCAGGAGATATGGAGCCGCTATCTGCATTGACAGCCGCCACGCCTCCGATCGGGAATCCATATCCCCAATGGATATCTGGCATGGCCATCGAGCTACCGACTATTCCTGGAAGGCATGCGACATTGGCAGCTTGTTGAGGAGCATTATCACTGCGGATGTGTTCGATCATAGATTCATTGGCATAAATGATGGCGTTGGTCCTCATCCCAGGAAAATAGTCCGCAGGGATTTCCCATCTGTTATCATCTATCTTGTTGAGTCTGCCGTTCCACGTCATCAGGATCATCCCTGTATTGCTTTCAAAAGTTATAAGGTGGGGCCCGAGCCGAGATTTGAACACGAGTCAAGGGATCCACAATCCCCTAGGATAAACCAAGCTACCCTACTCGGGCCATACGATAAGGCGCTGATTATATTGCCATTAATAAATGTTTCCTAATTCAAACCCGTCCTTGGGAATTTCACGTTCTTAGGATTGTTGAGGATTCGATCCATTTTTTGACAATATTTATCGGCGAATCCATTAATCTGGCAGTTTCTTCGATCGATCCGCATTCAGAGAATATACGCGCTGCCACCGCGGATATATTTTCGCCGACCTCAATTATGTGTTTATCAGGATCGTACAGTCTGATGACTCTCTGTCCCCATTCATGTGTTTTTAGTGGGTGTACGAGATTTATTTTTTCATAGGATTCCATCTTTTTTACAAAGCAGTCGATATCATCTGTTTCGAAATATAGTTCCATATCATTGGATCCGAAAATAATGTCGTTCTTGGGTACATTCAACAATTTTTCAAATTTTTCCTGTATGGCGAAACCACCACTGAAAGTAACATTGATACCAAGATCTAAAACGACCTCCTGGCAGAACAGTTCGCAATAGAATTTTTTTGATAGTTCCACATCATTTACTGCTAACAGAGGAAGTTTGAATGTCGTCAAGTTTTTGTTCTCTTCTTGCATTGTTTCAGTCTTCTGGGGTATTGATCTTTCTGTTGAAAAATGGACAAGAGCCTGTCCGTTATGTCAAAAGATGACGTATGAGTATATTAATTCGGGAGGTATTCTCGTATCATGGCGAAAAGAGACCTTATTTCAGTACTCGATATGAAGGAAGATTGGCCAGATCTAGTAGATCTATCTATCAAACTCAAAGCAGAGCGCGGTAGACATGGTGCCCCTTTGGAGGGGAAGACACTTGCGATGATGTTCGAGAAACCGAGTACCAGGACAAGGATCTCCTTCGATGTGGCCATAACGGAATTGGGGGGACATGCACTTTACATCGATGTCTCCAAGATGCAGATGGGTCACGGCGAGACCGTTGAGGATACGGCAAAAGTCATGAGCCGTTTTGTTCACGGTATCATGTATCGTGCGTATGACTACAAGATGATGGACAAGGTTGGAGAGAATTCAACGGTCCCTGTGATAAGCGGATTGGACAATCTCGAGCACCCTTGTCAGGCACTTGCCGACATGGTTACCATAAAAGAGAAGAAAGGATCATTCCGCGGAAAGAAACTGGTGTACTTGGGAGATGGGAACAATGTGTGCAATTCCCTGCTGTATGCATCCGCTATAATGGGACTTGATATGATAGCGTGCTGTCCGGCTACAAGGATGCCAAATGCAGAGATCATGCTCAATGCATCACGTATCGCTGATTCCAACGGAAGCAAGATCATCGCATCCCACGATCCATTGGAGGCCTGTAAAGATGCAGATGTTCTTTACACCGATACATGGGTATCTATGGGCGATGATACACCTGTTGAGAAGGCAGTTAAACTGTTCCATATGTATCAGATAAATAGCGATCTGTTGGCAATAGCAAAACCGGATTGCATAGTCATGCACTGCCTGCCAGCTCATAGAGGACAGGAGATAACTGCAGATGTTATGGACGGCCCTCAGAGCGTAGTGTTCGATCAGGCGGAGAACAGGCTACACGCTCAGAAGGCGGTGCTTTACACATTACTCAGATGATCTGAGCGGAAACCAGGTCTTCAACTATATTCAGGAAATCTTCTTTCTTGTTCTCGGGGATGGTTGCGCCGGCGGCAATATTATGTCCGCCGCCATAGCCTCCGACCATCTCCGATGCTTTTTTCATGACGAAGGACAGGTCCAATCCTCTGTCTGTTAATGCATGGGTCGTTCTTGCTGAGACTTTGACACCATCATCCGAATCTGCGAAGGCTATGATAGGAAGTTCGCGTTTGGCGTCTCCCGAATTGAGTAACATGCCGGCAACAATACCAACCACGGTCTCACGTATCTCTGATCCAGAATCAAAATACTGGATGAATCTCCGCTCTCTTAAAAGATGGTTCTCCCTTATGTAAGTGAGTGCAATGGAGATATTGCGCCTATGATCGTTACGATTCCTTTCAGCATCCTCAAGTGCTGACATATCTCCTTTGCATATCCTCATTCCTGTTTCTGCATCATCGTATCTTCCGCATGAGTTCAGGATGGTGGAGTATTCCTTTGAATCCCTTAGTCCGATGTAGGGGCCATATTTGGGCAGGACATACACTTCTCCATAAAGACGTGATTTTATTTCCGGGTTGTTCACTTTTGATAGCAAAGCATCGGTCGCTTTTTGTTTTTCTTCAGGTGAAAGGTCGTTCCACATTCTCCAGTCTGAACCTTTTTTGAGATTTATCCCCATATCTGAGTAGAATTTGGAGCACTCTTCACGGTTATCTGATATTCCGGGAATATGGGGATCGTTACTGTACTGTAAGAATTGAACCAGAGGACGACTTTCTCTGCCGAAGAATCTGAGGTCCTTATCAATAATGACATCTCCATTGTCAATTGCATCTTTTAGGATTATGCGGTTATAACTTACAAGTCTGCATTCTTTATTATCTTGGAAGTCACCCACCGCGCCTATGATGCCAAGATACGCTAGGTCCCTGTTATTCTGGTCGATCGTACGCGAAAGAAGATATGTCATGCCTGCACCACATATCTCGTATGAGCCATCCACTCCGTATGTATGGGGATTCAGGTGGTAGATCTCCATGAAATGATCAATGAATGTTTGTTCTTTTCTGAATTTTGGATCAGGAACATGATGATCGGTTATTATGATATTAGGTCTTTTGAAATCGGATAGATATCCGCTTCCCAGGTCAGATATCCAAATTATATCGGATGTGCTGTTGTTGACATGCGATATGGTCTCCTCGGTGATCTTTTTTTCAAATCTCACTGAATGGGGAATACCTAGGCGTTCAAGCGTGATGGAAGCGATCGACCCTGCTGTTATGCCGTCGGCATCGATATGAGTTATGATTTCGGCACTATTTGCAGATCTCAGGACATTTGCGGCCCTGTTAAGGTCAGTAATAAGTTTTTCCGAAAGTCTGTCGGGCCATTCCATTCAGTGCACCTTGTCATACCGTCATCCACTGATGGGTCAAAATACTTTTCAGAGAAGATAAATCCTGGTTCGTGTTCTAGGGTGTATGGATTCCATAGAGATACTTCCGGGGGTCAGGATCACAAATGACAGATGTTTGATCCTGGATGATGACGGTCCTACGGCCGTTTTGGGAGATCTTCATTTGGGATATGAGAAGGCAATGGAAGAAGAGGGTATGTATCTCCCAAGGATGAATACGGATTCAATAAGAATGAATCTCAACAGGATCCTTTCTAAGTACGAGCCCAAGCGCGTGGTTCTTTTAGGGGATATTAAACATGATTTCCGTCGTTCCAAATATGAGGCGAGGCAAGAGGTCGCGACAATATTGAATCTTGTTTCCGAGGCAGCCGAGACGGTGGTTGTTAAAGGCAATCATGATAATTTCTTGCAGAACATGCTTTCAGGAATGGGTATGCTAGCCGTTGAGTATGTCGATATAGCTGGGTTCAGGTTAGAACACGGGCATGTAGATACTGGAAAGAGACCAGTCATAATAGGTCATGAGCATCCCTCTGTTAGGATACCAGGTAGTATGACTGGCGGCATGAAGATACAGTGTTTTGTTCATGCAAGGAAAGATGGAGTAATCGTGTTGCCTCCATTTAGTCCATTTTCATCAGGTAATGATATTTCATTGGATCCAGGATGTTTAATGGCCGATGCTCTAAAAAAATCCGATTTGCCCAGTGCCGAGATATATGGAATTTCTGATGTTGGATTGATGCCTTTAGGGACTCTCAAAGAGGTCATGGAATTGGAATTATGAGTGTAATTACGGTCATTCTTGGCACAAGTATGCTTTTACGGTCACCCTTTTTATAATATGATGCCATTCCAACACCGAGGAGAAATCATCATGTCAATGACTCCAAGAGACAGAGTAATCGCAGCAATGAATAAGGAAAAGCTCGACAGGCCACCAGTGGCCATTTTCACCCAGTCCGCAACACTCGGACAGATGGATAAAGTCGGAGCAGCATGGCCAGAAGCTCACAAGAATGCAGAGCTTATGGCAAAACTCGCGGCAGCACAGGCTGACGTCTTTGGATTTGAGGCAGTAAGGGCATCCTTCTGTCTTACCGCAGAGGCGGAGAGGCTCGGATGTAAGGTCCAGGTCGACAAGAAAGACGCAGCACCTATGCTCAAAGCACACCCATTCAAATTCGACCCTATGATGGGCGAGTATGATGACCCCACCACAATAATGTCCCCTGAGGAATTTATTAAGGCGGGAAGGGTCAAGATCGTTCAGGACGCAGTGGGAATCTTGAAAAAGACCCACGGAAAGAACTATGCAATCGTAGCAGGAAACACAGGACCATTCACACTTGCAGGACACCTTGTCAGCACCGAGAACCTCGTTTTCGGAATGATGATGGCACCTGAAGAGGTTGATAAATGGGTCGATGCGGTCACACCAATTGTGAAAGCATACACTCAGGCACTTTTGGACGCTGGAGCAGACATTGTTCAGTGTTCTGAGCCTTCCGCATCCACAGATATGCTCGCACCCGACATGTTCGAGGAAGCAGCAGGAAAGGCAGTCAAACACAGCCTCGCAGAGTGCAGTGGTATGACAGTCCTCCACATCTGCGGAGACACATACCCGATCCTTGACCAGATGGCTGGAACAGGTGTCACCGGACTCTCAATCGAAGAGAAAGTTGACCCATTCAAGGCAATGGAGAAGGTCGCTGGTTCGATCGCAATGGTTGGAAACGTCGGATCCGTCAGGCCTCTCTTCCAGGGAACACCTGAAGAGGTCAAGAAGGCATCGATCCACTCTGCTGAGGCAGGATTCAATGTCATCTCTTCCGGTTGCGGTATCGCAGTCGGTACACCTGATGCCAACATGCAGGCAATGGTCGACGCAATCAAACACTTCCACAGATGAAGTTCTGATTTAGACGTTTAAAGCTATTAACAAACCATTTTCCTTTCGAGGTATTCAATTTACCTCGAAAGGTTTTTTGTCCTATTGTTAACATACCTATGCTCATGTCACGGATCTTGCAGACCAATGCAGAATACGCAGAAAAATTGAAAACAATCTTGGGCCTTAGATATGAGCCCGTTGCTGTTAAACTGATAGAGGCCAATGAATCATATCCAAGTTGCTGTAAGGTTCCCTCGGAACAGATGAGCCATTGTCAGGCTGTTTTCAGAGCTAAGAATGGAGAGTGTTTGAACATGCCTCTTGACAAACAGTCATGTCATGTCGGAGCATCTGCTTTGAATATGATAGCTACGCCTGATAAAGTGGCATCTGGTGAATTCCATGCAGGTATGGGAATTCATGATTCAGCGGCTGCAGCGGCAAAAATGATATCTGACCGTATTCTTCCTAAAGAATGTGTAGGGGAAGTTGTATGTCCTCTTTCAAAGGCAGATTTCATACCAGATGTTGTTATATTGGTCGATATTGCGGAGAGAGTATATTGGATCGTTCCTCTACTGACTGCTGAGAAGGGCGGACGTGCAACATTTAGCACATCTCCTTTCCAGTGTGCGTGTGAGGATGTCACGTCTGTACCCATTGTGACAGGTAGTGCAAATGTGTCCTTGGGATGTTTTGGATGTAGGAAGAAAACAGATATGAAAGCGGATGAACTTGCATGTGGAATTCCGTATTCTGCGATCCCGGGCTATGTAGAGCACCTTGGGAAATACGGTTCTGGTGTTATGACGAAGGCGAAACGCGATTGAGCGGTTCATATTCAATTCATATCAAAAAACATAAAGAATAGGCTCATTTAGTATGTGCCTATTCTATCATTTTTATTACGATGAATAATCATTAAATACTAGACATCGGCAGCTGACTGTTAGTTGTAGTGATTTCTGGCAATTATTTTTTAATCAAAAACAAGCTACTTATTCAAAAAATAGGCATTTCTAGTATTGTTTTTATAATGAGGATGTATACCCCTTTTTGCAAGGGGAACACGGAAAACCCCTATTTTCCGTAAATTATTGAAAAAGGAGGTATGAAATGCCAAAATACAAGGACGTAATCGATCTGTACGACGACTACGGGAAACGCATTGCAAAAGGCGTACCGTTGGAATCTATCAGTCCATTGCGCAACAACGCGATCAAGAAGATTGCATCTCTCACCAAGAGGACCATAGCAGTCAACCTTGCTGGAATTGAGAAAGCTCTCAAGACCGGTAACATGGCTGAAGCAATGATCAGAGGTAAAGAGATCGATGTTGAATTGGTCAAGAATGCAACTAAGATTGCAAATGCAATAAAACTCATGGTTCAGGTAACTGAGAACGACGGCACAGTTGTCACTGTTAAAGGAGACGGAAAGAGCCTAGTTGTCATTGTACCTGAGATGAGGGCTGAAGCCGGTGTCGAGTACATCAACGGATTCACAACTGTCGCAGCCGTGACCACACAGGTGATCATTGATATGTTCAAGGTCCCAATGTACAAGGCTAACATGGTCAAGGGTGCCGTTTGGGGAAGATATCCTCAGACAGTAGGATTTGATGGTGCAAACGTCAAATGTATCCTTGAGGTCCCTCAGAACAATGAAGGAGCAGGTTTCGCACTTAGGAACATCATGGCAAACCACGTCGTTGCATTGGTCAACAGGAACGCAATGCAGGGATCTGCACTTTCATCGATATTCGAGACATGTGCAGCATTCGAGATGGGAGACGCAATCGGTCCATTCGAGAGAGGACACCTCCTCACACTCGCATATCAGGGACTCAACGCCAACAACATCCTCTACTCTATAGTCAAGAAGAACGGAAAGACCGGAACAGTCGGTACTGTTGTTGAGTCACTGGTCGGAAAGGCAATAGAGGATGGAGTTATCCGCGTAAAAGAGGAACTCCCATCTGGATACAAGATCTACACAACAGACGATCTTCCACTTTGGAACGCATATGCCGCAGTCGGACAGACCGCAGCAGTCATGGTCAACGTCGGAGCAGCAAGGGCAGCACAGGGTGTACCTGGAACAGTCCTTTACTACAACGATCTGCTTGAGCATGAGACCGGACTCCCTGGTGTCGATTATGGACGCGCAGCAGGAGTCGGTGTCGGTATGTCTTTCTTCTCTCACTCCATTTATGGAGGAGGAGGACCTGGTCTCTTCCACGGAAACCACGTCGTTACAAGGCACGCAAAGGGAACCCTTATTCCATCAGTCACGGCAGCAAACTGTCTGGACGGCGGAACACAGACGTTCTCTGCTGAGGCAACATCCGGACTCTACAAAGAAGTGTTCGGTGACATGAAAGAATTCCACTCGCCTATGCAATTCGTAGGTGCAGAGGCAAAGAAGATTGCAAAGAAGGTCTGAGTTTATGTCTAAGCCGGCAGCAGAATACGCGGGAATACCTTTACCTGAAGTAGAGGTCTTTTCCAACCGCCTCCTTTGTGTTGATACCACTGAAAAGGTGCTCAATGCACTCAATGATATCGAGAACATCAGACAAATAAACATGACTGGTGAGAGTCTCCCGAAAAAGATCAACAGCGGAGCTAATAAAGGTCTTGACAACAACCATTCCGAGCGCAAGGTAATAAAGGTCGGCGGGCAGGATGTCGAGATCCGTTACTTAGTTGGCGCGTTCTATATCGAACTTGCCGTGGAGAACGAGGAGCAGTTAGATTCTGCGGTAGAGAAAATAAAGATGGCGGTAGAACCCCATCTTACGTTTGGCTATTCAGTAAATGTCGGCAGATATTCGAAATTCAGAGATTCTTTAACAGATTATAAGGAATGATTAATATGGCAGCATACAAAAGACAGTTCTACCCTGGATCATCCACTCCTGCAAAAAACAGGAGGAGATATATAGATCCCAAGGTCAAGCTGAAAAAACTTCGTGATGTCTCAATGGATGACGTCGTAAGACTCATGGGACACAGGAACCCTGGAGAGGACTACAAGTCCATGCACCCTCCGATAGAGGAAGGCAAGGAACCAGATTGTCCTATCAGAAAACTCGTCACACCTATCGAGGGAGCAAAGCACGGAGACCGTGTCAGGTATATCCAGTTCACTGACTCCGTTTATTTCGCACCCATCTCCCCATACCAGAGGGCATGGATGTACCTGTCCAGGTACAGAGGAATCGATACCGGAACACTTTCCGGAAGGCAGATCATCGAGATGAGGGAGAGAGACCTTGAGGTCCTCGCCAAAGAAATGATCGACAATGAGACATTCGACCCTGCACTCACCGGTATCAGGGGAGCGACCGTTCATGGACACGCATGCCGTCTCGACGAGCACGGCTTGATGTTCGATGCATGGCAGAGATATGTCTGGGATGACGCAAAGAAAGAAGTCGTCTACGTAAAAGATCAGGTTGCATTGCCTCTCGACAGGAAGATCTATGTCGGAAAGCCCGCATCCATGAGCGATCTGAAGAAGAGAACAACAATCTTCAGAGCAGATGGCGTAGACATGAGGGACGACAAAGAGGTCACCAAATACGGACTCAGAATACACCTTCTGAGGACACTCGGCGGTTACCAGCCCTTCAACGTAAAAGGTGAGTAAACATGGCAGCAAAGAAAGATCAGAAACTCTTCATGGATTCAATGAAGAAAAAATTCAAAGAAGACCCTACTGACATGGAGACCAAGTACTACTGCTACGGAGGCTGGAAACAGTCGAAGAGCAAGGTCGAGTTCCAGAAGTCAGCCGATGCCATCGCCAAAAAGCGTGGCATCCCCATGATGAACAGGGACATTGGAGTTCCGCTCGGACAGAGGTCCTGGATGCCTTACCAGCTTTCCCATACAGACATGTATGTCGAGGCTGACGATCTGCACTGTGTAAACAACTGTGCAATTCAGCAGGCATGGGACGACATAAGGAGAACAGTCCTCGTCGGACTTGACTCTCCTCACCACACAATCGAGAAGAGGCTCGGAAAAGAGATTACGCCTGAGACAATCAACGCATATCTCGAGACCGTAAACCACACCATGCCTGGAGGAGCAGTCGTTCAGGAGCACATGGCTGAGATCAACCCCGCTCTCGTTTGGGATTCATATGTCAAGGTATTCTCCGGAGACGACGAGCTCATTGATGAGATCGACCCCAGGTTCGTCATCGATATCAACAAGCTCTTCCCCAAGAACCAGGCAGACCAGTTGAAGAAAGCAGTTGGAAAGACCCTCATGCAGGCAGTCCGTGTACCTACCATCGTTGGAAGGCTCATGGATGGAGGAACAGTATCAAGACATGCAGCAATGCAGATCTCGATGGCATTCATCTCCTCGTATAAACTTGCAGCAGGAGAGGCAGCAATTGCAGATTTCGCATACGCAGCAAAGCACCAGTCCATCAACATGGGAACCATGATGCCTGCAAGGCGTGTAAGAGGACCAAACGAACCCGGCGGTATACCCTTCGGATACTTCGCAGACATGTGTCAGTCTGACCGTGTCTACCCTGACGATCCCGGACGTGCAGTTCTTGAGACAGTCGGTCTCGGAGCAGCGGTCTTCGATCAGATCTACCTCGGCGGATACATGTCCGGCGGTGTTGGATTCACTCAGTATGCATCAGCGACATACACTGATAACATCCTTGAGGACTATGTTTACCACACCATCGATGTCATCAAAGACAAATACGGTGGATTCTGCGCAATGAAGCCTGACAACATGGATAAGCTCCTTCAGCTCGGTGACGAGATCAACTCTTACGCACTCGAGATGTACGAGAGATATCCAGCTGTCATGGAGACCCACTTCGGTGGATCCCAGAGGGCAACTGTTGCAGCAGCAACAACCGGTATCGCAGGCGCAATGGCAACAGGAGTTGCCGACTGTGGTCTGAACTGCTGGTACCTCTCCATGTTACAGCACAAGGAGAGAACCGGAAGGCTCGGATTCTATGGATACGATCTGCAGGACCAGTGTGGTTCCGCTAACTCCTTCAGCTACAGGTCCGATGAGGGTCTGCCCATGGAGCTCAGGGGACCAAACTACCCCAACTACGCAATGAACGTCGGTCACCTCTCCGGATACGCTGGTATCCCCAAGGCAGCACATGTTGCCCGTGGAGACGCTTTCACCGCAAGCCCACTCATCCGTGTCGCATTTGCTGACCCAAGCCTTGTCTTTGACTTCGCTAACGTCACAAAAGAATTCGGACGTGGAGGACTCAGAGAGTTCGTCCCTGCCGGTGAGAGATCCGCCGTCATCAAAGGCTGATGTCTATGATGGAGGGAGACATCCTCAAGTATATGCCGACGTCAACGGTTGGAAAAGTAACGGAGATCAGAAATAGGGACGGAAAGATCTGGGTAAAACTGGATTTCACGAATCTATACTATGATGCTTCGTATCTTGTTCCGGCCGATGTATCGGAATACAGGGAAGTCTCCTTCAAAGAGCGTGAAAGATCCTCCGAGGACTACAAAAAGACTGGCAATTCGCCTCAAGACTCCGATGAAATGGAGAAAGATGTCGACATTGGCGGTTATATGCCGTCCGGTGGTGGATAAGTAAACCTTTTAGGAATTCTATTCCAGCCCCTCCGCGAGGAGGGGCAAAACCCAATTTTAAAAAATATAATATTTTATATTCAGTTCATTAAATGTGCATCGGTTTCCGAGTAAAGAGATCAAAAAAGATCAATTTTGATTCCAAACGCCTTGAATTCTTGCGCCCACGCGGTCCGGATCCATTGTTGTAACTTCTAAGCCAGGTACCACTGCTCTTACGCATGGAACATTCACATCATCTCTTGTCAGATCCACAATTGCTACCGTATCGAATCCATTGATCATGAGTCTGTCAAGGACGACCTCAATATCATCAAGGACGTAAGGTGTTGCCAGATTTGGAATGTCATTCAATCTGATCTTATTTTCGAGATCATGATACCATACGCCATTCAGTTGTTTGATCTTATCATATCCTAGGTCGACAGCGGTCTTTTGGAGCTGTGCATTGATCTTCATACCGTGTTTATGTGTGGTCCTGCTTTGAGCAACTTCAGTTATTGCACGTACGCATGCGATCTCCGGGTTCAGATGTGTGCCAACACCGATGGTCAACATCTCAGGGTCTTTCGTCCTAATATCATCCGCTGCGGCACCTATCGTAGGTATCCCAAGATCGCTTGTTAGGTCCTTTAAGTGGATCTTTGTGCCCACAGTTTCGAATTTTTTCAAGAGCTGGCCAGGAATGGAATCTTCTTCAACGATGATGTCCGCGTTTGCGATATTCTTATCCTCGGCTATCGACCAGGCATCCCTTTCGATGAGTTCCAAAAGCGAATGCAATATTGCTTCTTCGATCGTGTTTCCCGTCGCGATGCCGTTCGTATGGTATTTGAAAAGTTGAAGGTCGGTATCGTTGTAATAAGGATAGAACACAGCACATGCTGGTACCCATATGGGACATCCTCTGAAAAGTTCATAACCTTCAATCCATGCTATTTCCGAATCCAGATAATAGTTCAACACATTGATCGGAAGTATCAGATCTTTTGGATCGATAGTGGTTCCAACGTCCTTTGCTTGAGCATATGTGCCATAGATCACTTCATCGGTATCGCGTTGTTCTGCACTGTATCTTTCCATTGCTTCCATAAGTCCGGATGCCAGAGCCTGTTCTTCCGTCGGGCCCTTGCCATTATAGTATTTTCCTGCTGGAGCATTGGGGCGTCCGATCGAATACACTGGGATCCCGATGTTGTCTGTCGCTGTGATATTCTCAGGTTCCATCATTCCTGCTTTGGAAAGCATAGGCAGGACCTTTTGGATAGTTTCTTCCGGAGGGACCACTCTTATTCCGGTTCCGGGTGAGTATTTCGGGCAGCGGTTAAGTTGCAACATAGCGGGCGCGAGATATTATCTATTGTTAATAAATTATGGCACGAGCATCATTTCGTGCTCGTGCCGTTATTTCATGACTTTATTCTGTTGAATCCGATAAGTACTGATGCCAGTTTTGAGTCATCATTATATTTCATGTATTTTCTCATCATGAGGTCGCAAGTAGGTGCGGGGCTGCATGAGATCACATCTTTACATCCGTTGCTCTCATTGAGTTCCGGGAAAGGTACGGGTGGCATGATAAAGTGTTCACCGCCCTTCACTTTGATCTTTGGGAACAATACAAAGGCATCCGATAGCCAGACCACGTCATCCCTGCTCATGTACTCTTTGGCAGTCCAGGGGAAAACCTCCACGCCCATGACCTCTCCCTCTCCGGAGAGCAGTATGACCGTAGGTTCGGGCGGAGGCCTGAATCGGGGGTCTTTGATTATACATATCACGGATTCGCGTTCGAGTGCCTGGGCGAAACCCTGGTTATCAACGGTTATATCGCCGGCGGCACGGACTTTGGTCTCTTCTTCGCGCATCTGTCCAAGAATGGTCTTGTCAAGGTAGAACGCATGGACGACACCACGCATTTTGCGTACTATCTCCAATGGTTTGTCTACGACTTCCTCTGTCATAAATGTACGAATCTGTTCGGGAATATAAACGTATAACGTAGATGCTGAATCATCACTCGATGGTTATCGTCACATTCTTCTTCAGACCGAGTCCTCCGGCAACTTCCAGTGCTTTTACGATAGCACAAGGCACGGGGCAGGCGAGGTGCGCGATTGTATCGTTCGCGGCTTTGTAGATCTCGGAATCAAGGTAATGGCTTCCGACCTCGCTATATGGTGAGATCGGCGGAAGTTTCTCTGCCAATTTCTTGACGCTCTTGCAGTCGCTCTGTATATCGAATGTCACATTCATATCGTCGTCCATTTTGGCGACAATAACGGTCTTCATCTTACAGACCCCGGGGTCCACTGTTACTTTGCATGTTCCATCCATCATTCATCACTTCTTAGACGTATCAGGTTGTTTACGCCAGCCATGGACCTGATATCCACGACGCCGATCGCGGCGATCACCTTATTGTCAAGTTCTATTGGTGTTACAATGACCTTGATCCCTTTGTATGGTCCAGACGTAGCAATCTTACGTATCGTCGTACCGACATTTATGACCTCCTCAAGTACAGCACCTGTATAGGCGTTGTCGATGACCATACCGGATTCGATCCTTATTCCTAAATTATCTCTGCTCTTTGCACAGACTGGAAGTCCTCCCACAAGGTCATGTATTGCGAAGGCTAATGAAAGTAGCTCATTTCCCGTGCTTCTTTCTGTCAGCATGCCTTCCAGGTCACGGTTTATATGTAGACCACCTAAAAGTTCAAGGCCGGACGTGATGGCGCCCAGTTCAGCAGTTCTATAATCGTCTGCTGTGCCTATTATTATGACATCATCATTTCTAATGATGAACTTCTCTTTTATCTTGGATTCTATTTTGGGATCTACGCGATATTCTGAGCCAGGGAATATTATGGTCCCTTCACTGCATATCAACGTGGTTGCTCCAATGGCTCCTGCTTTTATGGCGTTGTCCCTCTCTTCGCATCCGTATTTCACTTTGGAAGCAATCGCCGGTATACGGATCACGCAGTCAGCCTTTCCAATTGTAAGCTCACCCATATCCAATGCCTGCAATTCCATGTAGGCGGAGTTCCAGCAGTTTCTCCCCTCAGGGGTCATCATTACCCCGTTCTTGTTGATCACGATAAGTCCGTTGTCTTGCAGTAGGTTAAGGATAGTTCTTGTGCTTCCTTCTCCAATGCTGAGCATGGTAGCCAGTTTCTTTCTTCCGACAGGACTGTTCTCGTTGAGGCAATACAGTGTTTTCCAGATGTGATAGTCTCTGAACTTGGGTATCGGTCCGCCAAGT
Organism: Candidatus Methanogranum gryphiswaldense; assembly: GCA_019262145.1. Lineage (NCBI taxonomy): Archaea > Methanobacteriati > Thermoplasmatota > Thermoplasmata > Methanomassiliicoccales > Methanomassiliicoccaceae > Candidatus Methanogranum > Candidatus Methanogranum gryphiswaldense. The sequence goes on from CP076745.1 coordinate 384,658, forward strand.
CTAGGGCCGCGTTGCAAAGTCATGTGGATGCACAGTCCATCCATCCATATAAAATTAATGTGTGTTTATGGTTTTTTTGTATAATAAAAACATAACTGATTTTATGGTATTTAACCACCGTTAAGTAGATTTTTAATAGCGATTCCTACTGTTTTATATCTTAGTAAAGGCTCACACGCACCATGGCAAAGACGGTCGATCTTCTGGTAATCGAGAACGTAACGAAAAAATTCGACGGCAGAACTGTCCTTAACAATGTCAGTGCGAAAATAACTACAAGCTCCATTCTCGGCCTTATCGGAAAAAGTGCGGCTGGAAAGAGTGTTTTGATCTATATGCTCAGAGGCAGTGAGGAATATAGGCCCGATTCAGGACGTGTTCTCTACAACGTCAATGTATGTTCGAAATGCGGTAATGTCGATCTTCCGTATCCTGGTGTAAAATGCACAAGATGCGGATGTGATACCAAGACTCAAATGGTGGACTATTGGACCCTCAAAGAATTCGATCCACTCAGACAGGAGATAAGGGGACGCATATCAATCATGCTTCAGAGGACATTCTCTTTATTTGGTGACAGAACCGTCGTTGAGAATGTGCTTGAAGCGATTCCTGAGAACAGTCCAAAACGTGTGGAGAGGGCGATCGAATTATTGGAATTCGTCAATATGACACATAGGACGACCCACATTGCAAGAGACCTTTCTGGAGGGGAGAAACAGAGGGTCGTAATGGCGAGACAGCTTGCCAAAGACCCGTTGTTCTTCCTTGCCGATGAACCCACCGGTACTCTTGACCCGAATACGGCAAAATTGGTACACAAGAGACTTGTGGAATATGTCAAGGACAAAGGGATATGCATGGTATTCACATCTCACTGGCCAGAGGCCATCGAGGAAATGGCGGATTATGCGATATGGCTTGATTCCGGTAATGTGGTCGGAGAAGGCAAACCAAGGGCCATATGCGAGAAATTCATGGAGGAGTACCATTTCGAGAAAGGCGAGTCACATGAGGTCGGAGAGCCGATCATCGAATTGAAGGATGCTGAGAAGCATTTCTTCTCCGTGATCAGAGGAGTGGTCAAGGCCGTTGATGGTATAACATTCGATATCAAGGAGGATGAGGTGTTCGCCATAATCGGAACATCTGGAGCTGGGAAGACGACAACCTCCAGGATGATCGCAGGGATGTCCACGGCAACGAAAGGCTCTGTAAAGGTCAGAGTGGGAGAAGATTGGGTCAACATGTCCGAGGAAGGATATGCTGGGAAAGGAAGGGCCACACCATACATCGGTGTACTTCACCAAGAATATACCCTGTACCCTTTCGATACGATACTTCAGAATCTTTCCACATGCATCGGTATGAAAATGCCTGCAGAACTTGCAAAGATGAAAGCCATACAGGTACTTTTGAGTGTTGGATTCCCGAAGAAGGATGTGGAGAAGATATTGTACGCATATCCTGACACCCTGAGTGTGGGCGAATGTCAGAGGATAGCTTTTGCTCAGGTCCTGATAAAGGAGCCCCGTATAGTGATATTGGACGAACCGACAGGGACCATGGACCCGATCACGAAGACGATAATTGCCAAGTCTGTGCTGAAAGCAAGAGAGACATTGGGTGAGACATTCGTCGTGGTAAGTCACGATATGGACTTTATTTTGAACTGTTGTGACCGTGTAGCCTTCATGAAAAACGGAAAGGTCGCAGCCATCGGAAAGCCAGAGGATATAATCAAGCAGTTCGATATGGATGAGGAACTGAGTGAGCCGGAAGGTGAAACCGAGTGAAGCAACAGATTGGAAGGCATCTAAGTTTTGTTGAATGTAGGGAGTCCATGGGACTCGGTGTAGGTGGAGGTCTGGCGCAGAGAGCGACCATTTCAGAAAGCGGTCGTGATGTCGTGGTCATAGCCATGGGTCCTGGGAGAAGGCACATAACCAAACCGGTATGTGAGATAACCTATGCGCTCAGGGAAGAGGGGATCGACACGAGCGTATTGGTCGTCAATGCTGGATCAGGCGTACCAGCCGATGCTCCAGATGTTACTACTGGAACAAATTTTGGGTTGGACCCCATCGAGGTGGAAAGGATACAGCAGTACAAGCTCGCATTGATACACCTTGGAAATGTCCGCCTTCACATAGTATACAAGGCAAGATTGATACTCAGGAATGTCAACATACCTGCAGTCATCGTATCTCAGTGTCCAGTCGATTACGAGGATTTTGCTGCGATAGGCGTCAAAACATCCGTGGTTATGCCTTCTGATGAGAATATCAACACAAAAGGAGAGATAGTTGACATCGTCACCGGGGTTATCAGGGGAGTAACATGCCCCCAGGATAAGCTGGATGAGGTGGTTTCAAAGATACAGGCGCATCTGCCGAATAAGGGGGCATGACATTGAAGGTCATAGTCAACGGAAAAGAGAAGAATTTGAAATCCGGGGCTAAGTTAAAGGATGCCATATCAAAGGAACCTTATGTGAAGGATTCGTTGATCTCCATTCATCTTTCGACAGATAAACTCGTTAAAGATACCAACGATTTCGAACTTGTGATGTCGTCTGGCGTGATGGTACTGCATTTGGATGATAGCGATGACGCCAAACTTTGGAAGTCGATAACAAACAAGATAATAGGGGTCACATCGAGATGGGTGACCAATGAGATAGTGGCGTTCGGGTCCTTTCCAACCGACATAGTTACAGATAGAACGGAGAGAAAGTACGAACCCTTCGAATGTTTCTTTTCTCTGGGCGGATTCGATAATCAAACCACATACATCATGATAGCAAGGAAGGATCATTACAGATCCTACGGGGCAGGTACAGGAAGGATCGGCAAGATCACTGTTGGAAGACATCTTCTGGGCTTGTTGAAGGAAGGAGAGGAGATAAAGGAGATACGTCCACTGATGTCTGAGACCAGTAGTGAGAATGTAGTGATCACCAAGGACCTTGAATATCCATTAGAGGAGAATAACAGGATAGAGACATGTGTCAATGTTGTTCTGGATCAACACTCGCATGCATCATCTGAGCAAATACTCATAATAGGTTCCAAAGGTTACATCAATGTAAGTGAAAGCACCGGAAGTTTTCTTGGATGCAGGGACGACATGGACGTTCAGATCCCGGATGAGAAGCATCAGATAAGGGAAAGAGGGACGGTCGCTGTCAGGACATCAGGGAACGGAGAAGGGCATGTTCTATTCTACAGAGAGACTAGACAGATCACACAGGCCCATAACTATGCAGGGCATGTCGATAGAGGTCTGGCATTGATAATGCGTGCCGGAAAGGATGAGAAAGTATCGATCACCACCGAGCCTGCACGTGTATTGTCCGTCGGGATGACCCAGGCAAAGGGGGAAGAATTCCTTTCACAATTCAATATCAAACAGAAAAGGACAGGCGATCTGTCCGATGAAGCCATCATAGCAGAACAGAAACCAGAGATGACCATGGAGGCTCTAGAGAAAGGAGAGGTGGAGACCTTTGCGGTTCCAAGGGATAAGGTCTTTAAGATCTCGATCAACGATGGCGATCCCCTAACTTCTCATTATTTCAGAAAAGTGACAGGCCTGAGTCATAAGTCCGTGGGTCTGTTGAAGGTGCAGTTTACTTTCCCAGGTATGCCGATGGTGACATTCTATGGTGATGAGGTAAGGGCCATGAGCCTTTATCCTCAGGACCCCTTCAAGAAATGCAAGAAAGGAGACATAGGTGTGACCAATCAGTCCAGACCGCATCATGGTCTCATGGGCATAAGGCTTCAGGACAGCAAGGAGTATGGGCCGTCCGGAGAGGAGCCGTACGGAACAAACATGATCGGCAGATTCCTTGACGATGTCAAGAAATTAGAGGAACTCGACGAAGAGGATACCATATACGTAACGGAGGAGAAGATATGAGCGAAGAAAGGGAGACCAGACTTTTCATGATCTCTCCTGATTCCATGCTTACACCTGACCAATTGGTCCGTATGGTGCATGCCATGGGCATGGAGGCCACGGTAAAGGAGACCTGTTATGGTTGTCTTGTCGAGGGTCCAAGCAAGCTAGTGAGAGAGATCCTGGCCGCGGTCAGGGAGAAATATCCATATGAGGTATTCTCCAAGGTAAGGGCGTACCCCTGCGGAGATCCGAGAAGATGTCGTGCACAGCACGGTACGAGGCCCGGATTTGCGCAGTTGGAGGCTGAATGGGCGGCATTACCGTTGATAGAGCACGGACTAAAGTGTTCTGATGAAGGTAAAAAATACAAGGCCCATGAAGAAGAGAAACAACTTCCATTAGATGATTTTAAGAAGATATGCGAGGCGAGCAGATGAAGGTATTCATAGATCCCCCCAACAGCATGATATTATACGACTTGGTGGAGAGGTTCGGACATGAGCCTTTGTCCGCTATGGCGGCCATCCAGAACAAGATAGACAACATAGAGGTCGATATGCCGCCTATGAATGTGACCCTCGACGACGTGATCAGGGGTCTAAAGTACGCAGGAGTGGAGGTGCCTTCCGGAATAAGGGGCAGGTTGGCCATGTGGGGCCCGTTGATAGAGCAGGCGGATGCTGCGGTCATAATGATCGATGCACCGTTCAGTTTCGGTTGTGTTGGATGTGAACGTTCCAATGAGATGGTCAAATATCTTATCAAAAGACGTGGGATTCCCACAGTGACGGTCTACTACCCCAAGAATGAAGAGGAAGCAGAGACGGTCGTAGGGCAGGTAAAGGAGTTTTTGGAGGGATTGAAATGACCATAAAGATCGCGCAACTTTCATGCGGAACAGAATATAGTAGCGTTCAGTACGAGATCGATAAGGCAGCACGTTCAGTTGGTGCGAAGGTCGTCTATCCTGATGTATCATTTGAGGACATAAACGAGGCCGTTAAGAGGTTTGGATTCAATCCAAGATCGCCTCAGTTGAAGCTCATGATAGCAAGAGCGATCAAACTGGCTGATAAGAAATACGATGCTGATGCCGTTTTCATAACATCATGTTTCAGATGTGCTGAGGCCGCATTAGTAAGGAACGAATTGAGAAGATTCATACAGGAGAACACGAACCTGCCAGTGGTCACATATTCTTTCACAGAGAGACTCAAGGCAGCTCAGTTGCTTACGAGGATGGAGGCACTGGTGACGATCGTTACAAAGAAAGACCTTCTCGCGAGAGAGAGACAGACGGGACTTACCGCAGGCCTAGATTCTGGATCCAGTACCACCAAGGCCGTGATAATGCAGAATAACAAGATCATCGGGAAGGATTGGACAAGCACAGGGGATGTGGTCAAGTCAGCACAACAGGTGCTTGAGAACGCCATGAAGGAAGCAGGAGTTGAATTCAAACAGATAGAGGCCCTGGGTACAACCGGGTACGGTCGTTTCAATCTTGGAAAATTCTATAATGCCAAGTTGGTCCAAGAAGAGCTTACGGTCAATTCCAAGGGCGCTGTGTGGCTTGCAGACAGGCAACGCGGGGAAGCAACGATACTCGATATCGGAGGAATGGACAACAAGGCCATCACCGTAAGGAACGGTGTTCCCGATAACTTCACAATGGGAGGCATATGTGCCGGTGCATCTGGAAGATTCTTAGAGATGACGGCCAAGAGACTCAAGATAGAGATAGAGGAACTCGGGAAGCTTGCAGACAAGGGAGATTGGAGAAATGCGAAGATGAACTCCTATTGTTCCGTCTTTGGTATCCAGGACCTTGTTACAGGATTGGGAGAGGGAAAATCCTTTGAGGATGTCGCGGCGGCTGCATGTCATTCTGTTGCTGAGCAGGTCTATGAACAGCAGCTTCAGGAGATCGACGTCAGGCATCCAATAATACAGGTCGGCGGCACATCTTTGATATCAGGGCTTGTCAAGGCCGTTGGAGAGGTATTGGGAGAGCGTCCGATAGTTCCACCGAATTCACAATACATCGGAGCTGTCGGAGGTGCCCTGCTGAGCTCAGGGCTCCTGTGAGGGGAATAAATGGACATTGAAGTAGAAAGTACTGAACAGTATGGGATAGATTCATACAAAGCCCTATTCGAAGAGATAATGTCAGATATAGGTAAGGCCGCGTTGATCGATAAGGCAAAGTTGGTCTTGGATCCTCACCGTCCGCTTTTCATATTCTCGATAAGGCTCAGGTCAGAGCCTGCAAGCAAGAAGATAGGGGATGTGGCCAATATAAGGTCGGAGGGAAATAATGTGCACATCACAACCACCGATGAGAGGTATGCACCAGACATCCTCAGTCAGCTTTGGAAGGTCTATGGTAGGGGAGCCGTTGTACAGCAGACGCGTTTCGACATGGATGTCAAGGGAGCGAAGGGGGACGTCATCAGTTCCATGATCATAGCCTCAGGTGAAGAATCGATGAAAGAGATCGTCGGGTCCCTCTGGAGGACAATGCCAGAAGGGATAAAGAACAGGCACACGTACATAGATGGTCCTGTAGTGACCGTAGTGGCCACTGAAGAGATACTCCTGAAAGATATGTTGGAGGACGGTCTCAAGGTCCACAAGGAAATGAGAGGTGTTGTCTGATGTTCAAGGTCATAATGTATGACGGTGGAGTATACCGCTCGGATGAGCTTTATGAGATGATAGAGGATGTGGGAGGTGTCGTAATTCAGAAGACCAAAAGTGCCCAGATGCTTACTGTCATAATGTCCATACCGGAGGAAGATTCCGCTATGATCGAGGCGTTATGCATCGACATCGGTGGTGTGGTCAAGCCAGTTCCGCTCGCCGGTACGGAGATAGCGGTTGTGGGCCCTACACTGGGACGTCATCATATGCCGCATCCAATATGCGACATCGCCGAGGAACTCAGGAGATATGGGGCTATCACCGTTGTCATGGGTCTTGCAAGAGGAAGAGGTAAGGCAACTGCTCAGATTAGTCTCGAGGAGAGACTGATAATAGAGGAGTACGACGCCGCTGTATTTTCTCTTGGTAATTTCAAAGAGTGCATTGAAGCAAAGAAGGATCTCTTCAAGGATGTGAGGATACCTGTAGTGTTGGTATCTGGTCCTCAGACGGAAGGTTTGGAGGGATACTGTGATGCAATGGTATCCGGTGTTGGAAGAAAGGCATCCAGGATGAGGACTGCATCTGAAAGGGCGAAATTGGACGAGATAGCGGATCGCGTCGAGGATGTTCTGAAGCAAAAGAAGAAGCTAATGGAGGAGGATCCCCTATTCGTAAATCCCGGAGAGATAAAAGTGCTTCTTGAAGATTATGAGCCGATCAATATGTGTCTGAGGCCTGCACCGATAGTTCTGCACATGGACGGCCTCAGATTAAAGGTCTCATATGAGGAACATGCAAAGATAATAGGGGAGATGGAAGTCTACGGCCGTAAACTATCAGATGTATGTAAAATCACACCGTCAAAGATCGATGATAGTAGCATAATCATGCGCATCAAGACCCTCTCAGAGATCGAATACGAGGACTCTAGGAAGAAATGATACGAAAAGGAACATATGTTCTATTCGTGGTCCTTTCGAGAGAGATCGAAGTGGATATCGGTTCTCTGGGTCTTTGTCATTTTGATCCTGGGACATATTGTTATGTAGGTAGTGCCATGGGGGGTATCGATCAGAGAGTGAGAAGGCATCTCTCGGATAATAAGAAGATACGCTGGCATATTGATAGACTGACCTTAATATCAGATCATAAGGAGGCGTATGAATCATATCCAGATTTTGTTCCCGAATGTGAATTGGCGTACATCGCAGAAAGGTGTGGTGCCATGCCAGCAATCAAAGGGTTCGGATGTTCAGATTGTTCTTGCATGACACATCTTTTCATGGTCACAGACGAGGTCAAAGATCGGTTGATCCTTGAAGCGGGTCTAGTTCCTTTCAAATGAATTTTATTCATCAAGAGGATATTTAAGGAAAATGGGTCGTTGAAATTCTGTCCGTATTTGTTATATCGTAAAAGATGTTCCTCCAATAATCCGAAGAAAATGGTAACTCTGTCGGGTACTGAGGTGAGAAAAGTTCCCTCTCTACTATCCGGGTAGCCCCGTCCCGAACCAGTGATTCACATGTCCACGCCTGCGAAGTACACTTTCCTCTAATATGCGGCGAGTGGCGTACATTAATTGGCTACAAAATACAACAATTAGTGTGAGAATCAAAAACGGGGCTTACAAATTCAAAGTACTGGACTTTTCTTTGATAACAGATATATTTTCAATCGTTAGAGATTTAATGTCAGAGGATAATCGTGTATCATGGATGAGATGGAAAAAGAACGAAATCTAAAAAAATTAGGCGAAATAAGCCATTACGCGTCAATAGCTATTTGGTTAGTATTGATCGTTTCGTTGATATCCATAGTCGTTTCTTTAGCGATAATCACCATGATCGCTATGAATTATCCTCCGATGATGGAGATGATAATGCATATGAGGACCACTAAAGAGAATGCACTTTACAATTACTCGTCCACAGCAATAATAAGCGCGGTCTCATTCATCATGATGTTGTTCATGATCCGTTTTTTCGAAAACATAAGGGCGTCTTACACACCCTTCACGTTGGAGAATGCCAAGATTCTCAAGGATTCGTCAATAGTTATGTTGTTATCAGCAGGCTTGATGCCCATAACATTTGTTATTCTTGCCTCTTTGTTGAAACAAAAATACGAGATAAATATCGAATTGTTACTTTTCGTATTGGCACTGATCGTTTACTGCATATCATTAGTGTTCCGTTACGGTGCTTTACTGCAAAAGGAATCCGATGAAACTCTCTGAGGTGTAAAAATGGCGATCATCTTGAGATTGGACAGAGTGATGGCAGATAGAAAGATGTCACTCAACGAACTTGCCCAGAGAGTGGGCATATCTAATGTCAATCTTTCGAATATAAAGACCGGAAAGATATGCGCCATAAGATTTTCTACGCTTGACGGGATCTGTAGGGTATTGGATTGTCAGCCCGGGGACATTCTAGAATATTGTGATGAAGATGACGATTCGAAATGATCGTCTTTTTATGTTGTGGATATCAAACGTCCAGGTATGATTTTCCAAGTCACAACGCTTATAACATATCAGTCAATACCCTTCCTTATTATAATAGGTCACACTTTAAATTAAAAGTGGAGGACTCAATATGAATTGTGGGGACAACCAGACCAAAAAATTGACGGCCGATGCCGTAGAAGAGCTCCAGATCGCATTCGCTGGTAAGACCAAAGTGTGCGAGTCCGGAAACAAAGTAAAAGCAGCCATTTGCATCCAACCCTCGACCGTTGAAGAGGTCAAGGAGATCATTACATACGCTAAGAAGAACAACTATTCGGTTACTTCCAGCAACAAATCAGTATGGACCATTGATGCTCAGAAGACAGAATGTGGTGGCATCTTTGTGTGCCTACGTTCCTTTGAGAAGATAGGTGATGTAGACCCCGTTGCCATGTCAGTAAGGGTAGGGGCCAGTGCAAAGTGGAAGGATGTTCTGGAAAAAGTCTCGAAGGCAGGTTTCACAGTCGGTTCCCGTCCTACAGATCTTGACAAGAGCGTAGGTTCATGGGTAGTGACAAATGGTGTCGGGGTAGGATCTTACAAATATGGATCTGCCAAGGACAACGTACTAAGTGTACAGGCCGTCACGGCTGAGTCACTTATCGTCGAGACAGGGTACGATAATATCGGATACTACATGTCCGGTTATAATCTCACCCAGCTCTTTTCAGGTTCTGAAGGAACCCTTGGAATTGTGACAGAGGTCACATTGAGACTCGCACCTGCAGGGGTCACAAAGATCGTTGCGTACAAGTTTGCAAACACCGTCTTAATGAATGAGGCAATTCAGAAATTAGTACATCATCCAAGCGTGAAACCATATGATATTTCGTTCTGCAGCGAGAACACGGCGCTGCTTCTTGCTCTTCAGGGAGCACAAGAATTCGTAGATCTTGAGGAAATAGAACTGGATGCAATATTCGCAGGTTCTGCAAAATTGGAGTCTTCCGAGGCTGACAAATATTGGACAATAAGATCCAACCATAAGATACACGGTGAACATGTTATAATTCCAGCCAAGAATTGGGAAAAACTTGTAAATGTGATAAGCGGAAAATATCACGGATCCATACCAGATCGCAGTTCTGCAGTGTTCACGACAGGTTCCGATGGAGCCGAGGCAGTTGCGGAGAAGGCGAACGAACTTGGCGGAAGGAAGATAACCGGCGCCTCTTTCGAATGGACGCCGTATTGTCTCAAAGGCGAAGCAGATAAGGACCTTGACAGAACGGTAACGCCTGAAATAATAGCAGCATTGAAGGATATCGTAGGCGAAGCGAACGTAGCGACAGAGGGAATGGAACTAATGCTTTACAGCAAGGACATGGCCCCCCTTCCCAAAATGGCGGGTTTTGCGTTCAATAACATTCCAGATGCTGTTGTGAGGCCTTCTACGGTAGATGAGATCTCTAAGGTCGTAGCACTTGCGTACAAGCACGGCATACCTGTGATCCCAAGGGGCAATTCGTCGTGGGGTCTTGGCGGATGTCAGCCAACATGTCGCGGAATAGTCATCGATATGTCATCCAAATTCAACAAGGTCCTTAAGATGGACACAGAGGGGATGGCAGTCAAGGTCGGTTGCGGATGCACATGGAAATCATTGTTGGATGAGTGCATGAAGAAAGGTTACATCATCGGATCGTATCCATCATCCTTCCCTTCTGCAACGTTAGGAGCCTGGCTCGCTACGAACGGAATGGGTATCGGATCATACAAATATGGGGCTGCCAAGGACAATGTTCTCAATATGCAGGTGGTCTTAAGCGATGGGACGATCCTTCAGACCGGAGACGATAATGTCGGTGCATACTACAAAGGATACAACCTTAACCAGATATTCTCAGGTTGCGAAGGGACGCTCGCGGTCTTCGCAACAGTGACCTTTAGGCTTCACCCGATGGGAAAGATCAGGCCTTTGGCATACGAGTTCGATCAGTTGGCGCAGGCCAACGGAGTGATCCAAAAGATCGTCAATCATCCAAGTATCAGGCCGTTGCATGTTGCATGGTCCGATTCCCTTCACTTTGCTAACCAGAGGAAGGCAGGTTTCCCGGCACCAGATGTGAAGAATCTGCTTCTTGTGACACTTCAGGGAGATGAGAAGTTCATCGCTTTGGAAGAGAAGGTCATAGATGAGATTGTCGTAGAGGACGGACTTGGAAAGAAGATAACCGATGAACATATTCCTGCACACGAGTGGGAAGAGAGATGCTATGAGTTCAGGGCCAGGAAGGTCGGTGTCGGAGAGATACCCGCTGAAGTCATAGTTCCAGCACATGAATGGGGAGCTTTCGTCGGTGCGTGTTACAAAGGTTTCGAGGAGATGAAGATGGAAGCGGGAGGTGTGATCGGCGTAATGGTCGACCGCAACACTACGCTTTTCATGCCTTACTATTTCAAGGACGATGAAGGAATGCTCGGAATGACGGCATTCGGATTCAACTTCTATCTGGGAGATGTTGCTTCCAAATATGGCGGAAGGACGACCGGATTCGGTATATTCTTCGCGTGGAACCTCGATAATGTCCATGATTCCGATACAGTGGAGTACATGAGGGATCTTAAGACGATCATGGATCCTCACGATGTTGTCAATCCAGGTCATGTAGTTTGCGGAAAGACGAGATTCGGGGTCAACATGAGCAAGCAGCTTATGGGACTCGGAAGCGGAATGATGCAACTTATCAAGAAGATGCTTCCTGCCAACACAACATTCGCGGACAACAATAAAAGATTCAGGTACATCGAGCTCGAAGAGCGTAAAGAGCGCGACAGATTCCACAAGCTCGGTGACGGTTCACAGTAATTAAATTTTCCAAACTTTTTCAATTTATTTTTCATGATATTTTTGATATTTGCACGGGGTGCCGTCGATATTTTGCAATTATTATCAAAGATATCTTTATCTGAATTTCATATTAACACTACTTATTTATTCGTGTTATTTATTACGTTACCTAGATCAGTATTGTGTTAAATGATTGATCTTGAGGCATTTGAATGAACAATAAACAACTATATGCAATAGTAATCGTGCTTGTAGTGGTGATCGCTGGTGCAGGGGTTGCCGTTCTAGTAATGAAGGATGACAATAACAACGGAGGTTCGGTGACCGTGACCGATAGTCTTGGCAGGGAAGTAACTGTTGAAGATACAGATTCAATATTCTGCATAGGTGCGTGTTCGCTTAGGCTGGTATCGTATTTTGATGCTGTTGATGACGTATGTGCTATGGAAACCGAAGGAACCTTTAATTGGAGTACCGGTCAGACATATTATGTGGTCTATCAGGACTTCTTCGAGTCTCTTCCTGAGAGTGGGACTGACGCTGAAAGTGTCGCTGTGCTCAATCCGTCTGTTGTGATAACATCAACATTAGCTGATGTTTCAGCTGCGGATACTTTCCAAGACAAATGCGGATGCCCCGTATATGTCATAAATGCTGATGTTGAATTTGATGCTGATTATTTCTATGAGCAGATAACCTCGTTGGGAGATTTGTTTGGCGAGAAGGCGAGAGCAACTGAATTGAACAGCGGTATCAAAGCAATGATCTCTTCAATAGAGTCAGCCGTATCAACATCTTCGTCCACAGCATATGCATGTGGAATGTTCTATTACGGTGGGTCTTCTCTGTTAAAGGCATCAGGTAACTATCTGCCATTCGACTATTCTGATGTTACTAATGTAATGCCCGGATCCTCCAACAAACAACCCTACACCATAACCCTTGAGACCCTGTGCAGTTATGATCCAGATTATATTTTCATAGATGATGTTAATATCGAATCTGTACTTTCAACAATAAGAACTGATATTACTGACAATACAGGTCTCGAAGACGTAAGTGCAATCGAGAATGATAAGATATATTCTACTATGATCTACAAATATTATGGAACTAACTGGGACAATCAACTTATCAATTCGTATTTCATTGCGGTCTTAATGGATTCTGACAGTACATGGACATTTGAAGACATGGCGAATAATGTTCTTGAGTTGTTTTACGGAGACGATGCTGTAACTTATGAAGCTCTTGCTGAGATTCAGGGTGGTTGCGCAAAAGTAGTACTTTGAGAGTGCTTTAAACATTTTTCAAATTTTTTAATAGGGAGAGGTTGCCGATTACAGACAAAGCAAATGATACTGAACATGAGAAGTCCCAGTTCTCCGATATATATTCCTACGAAGGTACTGATATAGGGCCATCATCAGTTAAATATCAAGGATACGTCAAAAGGAAGCGCTTGGTAATTGGGGTCAGTATAGTGATACTGTTGATATGTATCATTTTGGCTGCTTGCAACGGTCCTATGAACATACCTATTTTAGAGGTCATAAAGGACATATTCACATTCAATACATCTGGTGATGGACGTATCGTATGGAACATAAGAATGGTCAGGATATTTGCCGCTATACTTGCTGGTGCCGGACTCGCAATATCTGGAGTGGTCATGCAATGTATCCTTCGTAATCCCTTGGCCTCCCCTTACACATTAGGACTGTCTAGTGCCGCGGCTTTCGGTGCATCCTTCGCGATAATATTTGTAGGTGCTGGCACAAGCATAACTTCAGCAGTGTCCATTACTAATCCATATGTAACGGTGCTTTGTGCCTTCATAGCGTCAATGATAGCAACGGTAATGATATTGGTGTTGACAAAGGTAACCCATGTAAGTGCTGAGACAATGGTGTTGGCAGGTGTTGCCATCAGTGCAATATTCTCTGCAGGTCTTTCATTCATGCAGTATATCGCCACGGATTCACAACTTGGAAACATAATCACCTGGATGTTTGGGGACCTTGGTAAGGCGACGTGGAGTTACAATACTCTGATATTGTTCGTTCTGACCCCAGTTGTTCTATACTTTTTCTATAAGAGATGGGACTATAATGCCATGGAATCTGGGGAAGAGAGCGCAAAGGGATTAGGTATACATACCGAAAGGGAAAGGATAATCGGACTTGTATTAGCTTCCCTTTTGTGTGCGACCATCGTATCTTTCTTTGGCATTATTGCGTTCATAGGTCTTTTGGCGCCGCACATAGCAAGGATGCTTATCGGTAGTGACCATAGATATCTGATACCCTTATCAATAGTGATAGGTGCAATAATAATAGTGGTCTCAGATGCCGTAGGTCAGATCATACTTTATCCAAAAGTTCTGCCTGTGGGTATAATAACCTCGATGTTGGGTGGACCTATGTTCATATATCTGTTGGTCAGGAGGTATAGGCGCTAATGTTCTTCAAGGTGGACGGGATGGAATTTTCGTATAAGAGTGAGAAAGTTTTGGAAGATATCTCATTCGAGATCGAACGTAAAGAGATGGTTGCATTGCTTGGACCGAACGGCGTTGGAAAGACAACTTTGATGAAATGTATCAATCGGATATTGAAGCCGTCCTGCGGGTCAGTTCTATTGGAAGGTTTGGATCTTACCGATACGGATAGACGTACAATATCAAGGAATGTTGGTTATGTCTCTCAGAGAGGCGAAACATCAAGACTTACTGTATTCGATTCGATACTTCTTGGAAGAAGACCTCATATTGAATGGGATGCGACTGAAAAGGACATATCCATAACCAGCAGAGTGATACATTTGATGGAACTCGATCATTTATCTCTAAAATATGTGGACGAGATCAGTGGCGGGGAGTATCAATTGGTACAGATCGCACGTGCAATAGTTCAACAGCCACGTGTGATATTATTGGATGAACCGACGAGCAATCTTGATCTTTCCAATCAGCATATGATAATGCACATGGTGTCAAATCTAGTCTCATGTAATGACATGGCCGCGGTCATGACGATACACGATCTCAATCTAGCGATAAGACATTCTGATAAATTCATTTTAATGAAAGATGGACGTATATTCGCTGCTGGTGATAAAGGAATAATCACGCCCGAGAATATCAAGAGAGTTTACAATATTGATGCTTACGTAGATGAGATACGGGGGTATCCGAGGGTAATGCCTATTTGAGGGATCATTATGGAAAAGATGAATACAAATCCAAAACAAAGGGAATTTTTCAATGAACATGCAGCTCATTGGGACAACATATCAATACATGATATTCAGAAGGTCAGGCGCATAGTTTCATTGTTAGAGTTGTCTGGAAATGAAAGAATACTCGATATTGGTACTGGGACCGGGATAATGATACCATTCTATGAAGAAAATCTGAGATCAGGTTCGATACTGGCAATAGATTATTCAGAGAATATGATAAAGCAGGCTATGATGAAATATCCTGAGACCATACACAATATGGTCAGATACAAGGTTGTCGACATATATGATATGGAAATGGACGAAAAATTTGATGATATTGTTTGTTATTCATGTTTTCCTCATTTTCCGTATCAGGAAAGGGCAATACGAATATTGGCGAGTTATCTTGAAAAGGATGGTAAATTGATGATTGCCCATTCTTCTTCTAAGAAGCATATAAATGAAGTACACAGATCGGGAGGGGAGGTCATTTCCAATGATTTCCTTCCGAAGATCGAAGATCTAAGAGATATGATCATAAACGCTGGTTTAAAACCAATATTCGAACAAGATGATGAGGATTTCTATATCATTATTGGAAAATTTTGAGGCATACGAGTCGTTTTGTAGAGTAGTAAATTCAAGGTGATAATATATGAAATGTGGGGCATTTCGCTTACATCTTCATTTTATGAATGTTTTTACATATTTTATTGGCCCCATCATTAATTGAGTTTTTTTAATGATGAGGTCAAATATGTTTTTGTTGGTTGAAGATCATGTTTGATTTAATGTGTCTCTTAAATATTCCAATGTTTTCGTATATTCACCATTTCTGTCGACATTTTGACACATTGTATTGATAGTATGAATGAAGCTTTCGATCTCTTCGTCAGATATTCCTTTAAAAAATGTCTCTATCACAGAATCAATATCTTTTTTCAAATATTCTGTTATCTCTTTTCCACTTTCGGTAAGGAACAAATCGTATTTCCTTGAAGTTTTTGAAGTTCTATTATCATAAACATAACCTTTCTCCTCAAGACATCTTATTGCACGTGTAGTATTCGCCTTATTAAAAAAAAGACCGTCGGAGAGTTCCTTCAAGGTGCACCCTCCGGCGTCTAATGCTAAAAGATATCTTACATGTATCTCTGAGATCTCATAGAGTTCCTTGGTCATTACATGTCTTTTTTGAATTTCTTTTTCCATGATTCTTGTGACCACAGGCATGAATAATTTCCAATACTCTTTGACATCTTTATCCATATAATCACTTCTCTAACAACTCGCCTTCTTCTGGTGTGAGTTCAATTTCACGATTCTTTTTAGCATTTATGAATAATCCGACAAACACCAACAACAGCATTATTATTCCACCAATCAAAAATGCAAAATCTACACTGTTGGCAAAGGCTGTAAGCACGCCATCATATGCATCTTTTCCATATTGCTGTAGTATCTGTGACAGATAATTCAGGACTCCCGTATCATGAGGAATATTGTTGTATACCTCAGGAGACAAATTGGTTGCCAATTCAGAAGAGATCTTCTGTGTTATCAGCATTGAGAATACCGCTGTACCAGATGTTGCACCGACTGAACGCATCAGATTTACTGATGATGTGGTCATTCCCATTTCATTTGGTTTTGCACGGTTCTGTGCAACTACCATGACAATGGACATCATACAGCCCAATCCCAGTCCTAATAGGAATAAGCAAAAGACCATCCCCATCACATCCCCTCCATACTTGAGGCTCGACATCATCCAAAAAGAAATGAATGTCAATATGGGGCCAATAATCAACCATGGTCTGTATCCTGTACGAGATAGCAGATTTCCGCTCGCAATTGATGTGATCACCATACCGGCGACTAGTGCTATACTTACCTCTCCTGCTTCAAGTGTTGTGAGTCCATATACATAGATCATAAACATGGATGAATAGGTCATTGCGCCCATCATTCCTAGACCGAATATAAGCATGAATATGCCACAAGCAAGCAAAGTACGGTCTTTGAAGATGTGCGGTGCAAGAACCGGATCATCAGCTTTCTTTTCAATTCTAATGAATAGAAGCAAAAGGATTATTGCTACCATTATCATTAGGAATGATTCTATGCTGACCCATTGTACCTCATCGCCTCCCCATTCAAAGAAGAGCAGAAGAACAATCAAGAAGCTGGATAGTACTGCCATTCCCGTGTAATCGACCTTGTGAAGTGAATCGACCTCTGCTTTTGGGAATTTCTTAATTGTAAGAGCTAAAGCTATGA
Organism: Candidatus Methanogranum gryphiswaldense; assembly: GCA_019262145.1. Lineage (NCBI taxonomy): Archaea > Methanobacteriati > Thermoplasmatota > Thermoplasmata > Methanomassiliicoccales > Methanomassiliicoccaceae > Candidatus Methanogranum > Candidatus Methanogranum gryphiswaldense. The sequence goes on from CP076745.1 coordinate 402,018, forward strand.
TCGCGAGTGGGACATTGATATAGAATACCCAGCGCCAATCCATGTATTCTGTTATGTATCCTCCTAGAAGAGGGCCGATAGCACTTCCGAGTCCAAATATTGCACCCAGAACTCCTTGCATCTTGCCTCTTTTTTCTGGAGGGTAAAAATCTCCGACTGCAGCCATTGCAACAGGAATCAGAGCACCTCCGCCGAATCCTTGTATAGCACGGAATATGATCAGCTGTTCCATCGATGTTGACATTCCAGAAAGTATGGAACCTCCGATGAATAGACCCAATCCCATTAAGAATATGGGTTTTCTTCCATAATGGTCGGACATTTTTCCGCTAATGGGGATCATTATTGTTTCACACAGCATATACGCTGTGATCATCCAAGCATAAAGTTCAGTACCGTTAAGATTTGCTGCAATAACTGGTCCGCATGTACTTACAATAGTTCCATCCAAACAAGCAATCAACATTGCTAAGGCTAATCCCAACATGGTAATGTTACGTATCTTTGGATCGATAGAGTTCCATGTTGTTTTGTTTTCCATTTCAATCCTTCCTCTTATTGTCCGGAATAATCCCATTAAATGGGACCTTTGATTCTGGTTTCAACAACATCGGTCAATGTGAGTTCATATAAAAATATATTGACGACTCAACTTAATCTTGATTTTACTTATCATCTAATTAAAGATTGTTATGAGTTGGGTACTTTAACAAATAAGAAGAGTATGAAAATATTCGATTAAAAACAGTTGCTTGCAGTTATTCTTGTAAATTATTTCCGTTCTTTCACTATTTGATACATGATTTTTAAGTTTGCCAGTTATAAAAATAATTTATGATTTGCGATTGTATTTTTAATTCATACATGATACCATACGGTATGTACGGAGTGTTGTTGATCTCGTCAGATGAGGTCCTGTTACAACAGGCTCGGAGATTCATCACGAATATCAACGATAGTATGGATGTACACATTTTAAGCGATCCTGCTGGTCTGAATGCTATTTTGAAATCCGAATTGCATTTGGATGTTATCGTATGCGATCATGATCCACCTAATGTCAATGCCATTTCGATTTTCAATGAAATGAGTCGTATGAACGATCTTCGCCCCTTCATTATCATGACAAAAAAGGCTGACGGTAATGTGGCCATTAAGGCATTTGAATTGAAAATGGATTATTATGTCAGTCGTGAAAATGTAATGAATTTCTACATGGATCTATCGTCAAAGATCATTCTGTGTGCGGAAAAGGTCAAAATAGAGGCATATAGGCAGCTTAGCGAGAGAAGAATGAATGCTTTGCTTTCGATGGCTACAATGCACGATAAGGAATTCGGTGAGATACTCAATTATGCTTTGGAATCCAGTGTCAAATTGACCAACAGTACGATCGGTTACATTGCAATGTATGAAGAGGATACCAAGAAACTCAAGATGGGTTCCTGGTCATTGGGTGGACCTGAGAAATGTAAGATGAAGAATAGGCAGATTACATACGATTTTGATTCTACGGGTGTTTGGGGAGAGCCAATACGTCAAAAAAAGGCAATAATCATTAATGATTATTCCAGTGACCCCAGATGTCATGAGAACGAATTGCCAGCGGGTCATGTAGAATTGAAAAGATTGTTAATGATACCCATATTCCATAATGGGCAGATCCTTGCTACAGCAGGTGTTGGAAACAAGTCTTTGGAATACACTGAAGACGATACCATACAATTCACTCTTTTTATGGAGGGTCTAATTTCCATCTATCACGAAAGAATGCTGGAAGAAGAAAATGTAAGAAGTGAACGTAATCTAAGGGAAGTCATGCTCAACGCACCCGTAGGCATAATGATCGTTGATAATGACCTCTCAATTTTAGAGAATAACGAATATGCAAGGTCACTTTTGACATCTCATTCTTTGTGTCTGTCCAAGGAGCCATTGAAGGCTTTTTCTAACGATCTTTCACGTATGATCTCATCTGATATAGACGAAGTACGTGAGTCAGGGGAGCCAAGGGAATTTCGGCATTCTGTAGACAATAATGGCGTAGATGTGGTTTTTAAGATCAATGTAGCTAAAACAGTTGGAAAAAAGGATGAGATCACAGGGTTCATAATAATAATTGACGATATAACTGAAATCGCTCATGCTGATAAGGTGTTGCGTCAGACAATGGAAAGGATAAATGTTCTAGATTCTTTGATGAATGAGGATATAAGGAAATCATTGAAAGATCTAAGATTCGATGCAGATGGTATTTCAAATTCTTTAGAAAAAGAGAGCATATTGGACAGTATAGGAGCTTTGGATAATATCATGAAGTTCGTCCAGGAATACCACGATGTAGGTCTTGTCGATCCACAATGGCAAAGTTTGGACGACATAATAGACATTGCAGTCAAATCCAATCATCTAGAACCAAATTTTATGGATCGTAATGTAAAAGGTGCAAAGATACTTGCCGATCCAGCATTTTATAATGTTTTTTCCAATCTTGTGATGTATTCTTTGATACAGGGTGTTCGTGTCACCAAATGCTCAATAAAATGTAGGATCGACAATGGAAGTCTGGTCATAGTTTATTCGGATGATGGTGTCGGCATACCATATGATCAGAAAGCATCATTTGTTTCCGGAGCCTCCATGGAGTACGGGAGGGGAGCATATCTGGCGTTCAATATTCTGAGAGCCTCAGGATTCCGTTCTAAAGAAGTGGGAGTTCCAGGTAGAGGAATGATAATCGAGATAACAGTGCCATCATCCAATTATTCAATCAATTGGGAATGATCTCAGATCATCTGTTGAGGTTTTCCTGTAGCCGTTACAGATATGAGTATGTCGAGTATTGTCTTGGTCCCCTCGATATCATATGTTCTTTCTTTGACATCAAAAGATACATCTGTGGAGTAGGCACCGGCCTGTTTTGCCGTGGTATCGGCAAATTTTCCACCTTCTATCCTTGCGTATTCCATTCCTTTTTGTATCGTATCGAAATTCATTTTTCCGAGTTTTGAAAATACGGTACAAGGTCCGGAATAATCAGAACATGTGCCCTCTGGTTCGATCAGGATATCGATCGATTCTACGATGCATCCAGATATTGCACCAATCGCATTTCCCACCATCGAGTCGTGAGGTTCAATGAATCTCGTATTCAGTCTTTTTGCCACATTAGGAAGCCAAGCGCACACTGGTGCACCTATTCCGATTATTGGTTTGTTCAGTGTGATGGTGCAATCATAATCCCGTCCAGGGTTTCCAGTGATGACCTTATTGATAATGCTCTCGCAAATGTCACAGGATTTGGAATTGGAAGTTTCATCGAATATGACCTTCATAAGGATTTCACGAGTTATCTTCTCATAAACCATGGTCCTTATTTTCTTAATGAACTCTTCTTTAGTGGTTCCCGTCCTCCTGCACATATATTCCATTCCTAATTCGGAAGCTTTGGCGTTATATTGTACATAACTTCCTTCAGCATGGAGGATATCTGTCGGTGTCAAACCGATCCTTTGTATCAGACCGTGTTCTTCCATTTTGGTTATATTGAAATTCAGGGGATGTACATTTAAGATCGAAGCTGCCCGGTTCAAAGTAAGCGGACGCTGTTTGATCAGACCAAGGAATTCACGATCTATCTGTGAAAGTATCTCGGTCGAAAGTGGTTTCGATCCTGTAAAAAATTCTATGTTCGAAATGACATTTCTGTCATCAAAGGCTCTGTGATTGGTCACTGGTTGTTTGATCGTCTCTTCAAGATCACCGATTATCTCTGGATGTTCATATGCTGCTATGCAGAGAGGTACAACACGTTGTGGTTTAAGGCAGACCTCATTCCCATTAAGGAAGATGCGGCTGTCCCCTCCAATACCAGATGTAGAGATCTCGGCTGCAAGGACATGGGTCCTATGACCGCCGATGGTAGCTCCACAAGAATTGATGCTGGGAAAACCATTCCTAAGTATGCCTATATCGGTCGTTGTACCGCCCATATCCACAACCACTGCATCTTTGATCCCGGTAAGCACCTTTGCACCGGTAAGGCTTGCAGCAGGACCGCACAGTATGGTCTCGACCGGGCGTTCCTCTGCCATTTTAACGTTCATGATGGAACCGTCTCCTTTCACGATCATTATCGGTGCGTGTATCTCGTGGCTGTCCATCACTTTGCTTACAGATCCAATGAGGTCTTTTATTACGGGTATCAGCCTTGCATTCATTATTGCGGTCACGGTCCTTTCATTGAATCCAAGGCTGGACGATAACTGATATCCGCAAACTATGGGTTTGTCAATGGTCATCTTGACCAGTTTTTCAACGTCAATCTCGTGTTCAGGATTTCTGACGCTCATATAGCCTGTTATCGCAATACAATCGATCTTGTCCTTTACATTATTTAGAAATCTTTTTATCGAATCTATATCAAGTTCTTCTGTTATTTCGCCGTTCAGATCGTGACGTCCGCTGACTTTGATATATTCGTCCACTCTGACCGAATTGTTGTATTCTCTTCCGATACATATCAGGCCGACTCTGCATCCTTTTCCTTCGACCACCGAATTTGTTGCAAGAGTGGATGATAAAGAAACGATTGAGATGTTAGATAGCAACTCTTGATCGAAATTTTTAATTGCATTCTCGATCCCTATGACAAGGTTCTCTTTTGTTGTGAGTGCCTTTGCCTTTTGAAGAACCGTGCCGTTTTTCATATCGAGGATCACGGCATCTGTGTACGTTCCTCCAGTGTCGAATCCTAGACCAATATACATTAGATCACCTGTTGTATGTGCGTATGCCGAGGCCATCGTAGTGTTGGTTCACAACTTCACAAATGTGATTTGCGATCATTTTTTGTTGTTCTTTTCCGTGTATCTCTGGTGTTTCGTTTATGAAAAATTCGTTATCGCATTTCGAGCATCTGACCTTAGGGCACCCTTTCACAGATTCAGAGCATCCTTGACATGCGAAAGTACGTGCATATACAAGGGAGAATCTAAAACCACATTTTGGGCATTCGAATTTTCTAATAGATGCTGTGGTTTCATAAGAGAACCCTCTACTTCTCATCGATTCATAGAAGCCGTTCATTTGATCATCCTTTATATTTATCTAGTTTGGAGGAAGACGGACCTCTATGCTGCAAGAGGAAGACCATTTTGTAACGGTCGCACTTCGGTCCGTCTATGGTAAAAAGTTTAGCGTTATTTTAGAAGGGTCATTACTCCTTCCTTGTAAATTGTTTATTTTAAGTGGTTTTTAATTATCCATTCTGCCGTATTTTTTCGTTGTTTCGACCATTGCGGAGATATTCTCCAATTTGCATGAGATATCTGGTGGCACTTCGCACCCAGATGCAATGCAATATGTGGAATTCAGTCCGCGCTTGCACAAAGCGGTCTTGACCTCATGGCATAGGTCCCTCGTAGCATTGGTCACTTGTTCTACGGTTCCTCTGATGAAGAGCTGTGGATCAAGCTGCCCTGCGACAAGACATTTGTCGGCATATCCGTCTTCGATCACTTTTGTCGGAGACGGGGACCCCTCGATAAGTGGATAGTAGGCCATCGAGTAGATCGAAGGCTTGTATTCTTTTATCTGGGTGTTTAGGTGTGGAAGATCGGCGCAGTTATGTATTGCCATAGCCATTCCGTTTTTTAGGACCAATTTGTTCAGTTTCTCAGCGTATTTTGCTTCGAATTCCTTGTATTCTTGGTCTCCTAGAACCGAATAGTTTCCCCAAAGGTAATCCCACATCAATGCTTTTATTTCTGTATGTCCAAGGGCCTCGACGATCTGCGAATCGTATTCGGTCATGGTTTTTAGGGCTTTATGGACCGGAGCAGGGTCAGTGAACATATCCATGAACAGTCTTTCTGCTCCAACGGTCTGTGATAATGCAAGTAGAGGTCCTTCTACAAATGCGGAGGTTATTACCTTCCCATTCAATCCACTTGCCATCAGTTTTGTACCTTTTATCAGAACGTCAGTTCTACCTTTTTTAATGTCAGGTACCTTAAGATTCTCATAATCTTCAGGTCCATTGTTTACATGTTTATCTACGAATGGAGTATTTTGTTCGTCCATTCTTACATGTGCACCCAGGTCTCCTGCCATGACCGAAAGATCCATCAATCCGACCGCAAAGTCTAATCCGAATCTTTTTTGTCCTTCTACGAAGGCCTGTGCAAACAGCTTAGGATCACTACACCATTCGCGGTAGGTCAGTTTTCCATCACCTATGAGCTTTCTGCAGACACCGCATGCGATGGGGTAGACAGTGAGTCTGTCAACCTTCTCATTGTTGATTGCAGCAGTTGCTCTTTCAACTGGTGTCATTTCTTTCATCTGAATTCCTCCTTGAGCCAGTTAACGCAATTCTGTGCATTTGCATCCCTATGGTCTGCCCCAATATCTTTTGCAAATCCAGGAGATGTTGGTGGACCGCCAATAGTTACGATCACTTTAGAGCGGTAACCCGTTTCTTTCAGCACATCGATTGTTTTTTTCATATTCTCCATTGTTGGTGTCATGAGGGTGCTGAGGCACAGACAGTTTATTCCGTCGTTCTCCGCTTTCTTCACAATTTCTTCAGGAGAAATGTCCTTTCCATAGTCAATCACAATGTATCCGCCTGCGGTGAGCATTGTTCTTACTATGTTCTTTCCGATGTCATGCACGTCGCCTTCAACGACTGCGGCTGCACATTTTTTTGCATTTTCAAGTTTGGATTTTGGGATTGCAGGTAGAAGGATGTCCAATCCTGCGTACATGCAACGTGCAGAGACCAATACCTGTGGGAGATAGACCTTATGTTCCGCATAGTTCTCTCCAACAACACTCATTCCCTTTACAAGGCCCTCGTTAATTGCTTCTATAGGGTCCATTCCGGTACTGAGTGCTTCTTGTGCGGCACTTTTTGCAACCTCGATCTTGTAATTTATAACCGAGTCGCTTAATTTTTTCAGTATTTCCTCCTTCGACATTTTATCACTCCGATTCTTGCCTTGCAAAGCTTATAGTTTAAATTCCCTCCATCTATATTTATATTGATTACATGGTTGGATGAAATCTCCATAAAGTAATAGCTTAGTTACTTATTTTTTGGTTGATTAGTATATAAAGAAACGCATTTTAACGGCTATTAAACAATTTATTGGTTGGATATAACTATGAAATAATAGATTTGAATGAAAATTTGTAGAAATTAATATATAAACATATTTACTATATACATCGATAATATGAGTTCTACTGTCATAGCAAAAATGAACACTTGTAATAAAGTCAATAAAGTGACGGCTAAGATGCAGGAGGATGGGACGATTCAGATCGAGATAGTTTCAGATTGCCCCAATGTCAAGGCCTATGCAGAAAAATTAAAAACAATAACGATGGAAGATGCAACAAATTATAATGGAAGTAAAGTCGTGGATCCGGATATAAGGGCGACATTATCGGTGCCATGTCTTACGCCGATTGCGGTCTTTGATGCGGCATGGATGGAATTAGGAATGCTATCCAAATCTCGTGCTAAAAATGTTAAAACCAATGACATATCGTTCGAGAATTGTAACGAATGAAGGGCGAGTCATCAGATCATATATAGGAGGTTCTTGACACTATCCAGCAATTGTACATCATCGTTAATCGCTTTCCAATTGTTGATATCATAGTTACCAGAAAGTACACCATAGAATCCAGCTCCCGAATCTCTCGCGGTCATCCAATCGAATACATGGTCTCCGAGATAAAGGATCTCATCCGGTCTGACGCCTATTGCATTTGCCACATGTTGCATTGCAATGGGCGATGGTTTGGATTCATTATCTGGATAATCGTCTCTTGCAACGATGACATCGAAATCGTTCAAGATATCGAAGAGATTGAGGACACATTCTGCGTATCTGCGTCCTCCGCGTGTAAGAATACCAGTTTTGTATCCTTTTTTCTTTAGAAGGTCTAAAACCTCAAGTGAACCTTCGAAGGGTTGGGCCAGATGTGCATTTTCTAATTCTACGTCTGTCGCTCTTTTTGATATCCTTTTACCTATGGAATTTATCTCTTCGGTCATTCCGTTGGCTTTCATCCATTCCATTCCGCTGCTAAGTTCGGATCTGGATCCATTGGACCTGTCTATGACATTCTCTGGAACTCCGATGGATCTCATCTCATCGAATACCACATTGGAAAGTTTGGTATAGTTAACCTTCGTGTTCATGAAGGTGCCATCCATATCGAAAACGACAGCTTTGTACTTGGGGTCCAGTGCCATGAACCCCAAGTATGTTGCTTACTTATTTTTATTCTTCTTTTCAGGACGGCATTCCTTGTTCGTACAACATTTCTTGCATCCCTCACATCCTCCGCATCTGAAGCTCTTGTATGAATAATACACGGCGATCATCAAGATCACAGCTATTACCAGAGCTATCAGTATTGTGGCACCATTCAGCATTTTATCGCCTCCTTGGATTTGTTATTAAAATATTTGAATGGGTCCTTTGCAATGAGTAGATAGATCATTAGGATGGTTATGATGATCGTAGGTATCAGCCATAAACTGAATGTCCCGTATACGATGATCGAACCGAACTGGAATATCATCATTGCGATCACATATGCTAAAGCGCACTGGTATGTGACAGCTAACAGTGTCATTTTCCATGTTCCCAGTTCTCTCCTCATTGCACCGATCGCTGCAAAGCAAGGTGCACATATCATGTTGAAAGCAAGGAATGACAATCCGCCCACGGTTCCTAGCATGGCTGCGATAACAGTCCATATCTCTTCTCCTGCTTCTGAGATTTCATTGAATCCGAAGAGAACACCGAATGTTCCAACGACATTCTCCTTTGCGAGCAGTCCAGTTATGGTAGCCACCGAGAACTGCCAATCACCCCCCCATCCTAATGGAGTGAATATCCAGCATATGGCTTGTCCTATCGATGCAAGCATCGAGTCGTTGATGTCATCAACCATTGTGAGGTTCCAGCTGAAAGCAGAGAGGAACCACACTATCGCACATGCGAGCAGTATGAATGTTCCAGCTTTCTTTACAAAGGCCCATCCCCTGTCAAGGGTCGTTTTCACAACGTTCATGAATTTGGGTGTGTGGTAAGGGGGCAATTCCATAATGAACACGGATGGAGCTCCTGCGAACGTTCTCAATTTCTTAAGTATTATTCCGGAGATCAATACACAGCCTATTCCTAAGAAGTAACAGAATAGTGCCACTAGAGCAGAACCTCCAAACAATGCTCCGGCGATCAGAGCGATTATTGGGAGTTTTGCTGAGCATGGCATAAAGGTAGTTGTTACGACTGTTAGTTTTCTGTCGGTCTCATTCTCTATGGTCCTCGATGCCATGATACCCGGAATTCCGCATCCAGTCCCTACAAGTAACGGTATGAAGGATTTTCCGGAAAGATTGAATTTCCTGAATATGCGGTCCATGACAAAACATATTCTTGCCATGTATCCGCAATCTTCAAGGATGGTCAGCAGTATGAACAATACCAATACCTGAGGTAGGAAACCTAGAACAGCACCTACACCAGCAAGTATACCATCTACGATGAGGCCGATCAGTACAGGATCAACATTCATACTCTCAAGCCATGACTGTACTCCTGGGAGAACCCATTCTCCGAAAAAAACATCATTGACCCAGCCAGAGAAATATGCACCGACGGTGGTCATTGCTATATAGTAAGTGATGAACATTATGCCTGCGAATATGGGAAGTCCCAGCCACTTGTTCGTTACGATCTTGTCTATCTTATCCGAGATCGTCTCTTTGTTATCCTTTGTTTCTTTTCTGACACCAGATACAATGGTCCCTATGGCATTGTATCTTTCTTCTGCGATGATACCATCGCCGGTGTCATCTTTGGATTTTTCCAAGGTTTCGATCAACGGAGTGATCTCGTCTAATATATCCTCATATTCAGATTGTGCCAGTTCATCTCTTTCCAAAAGTTTTATCGCATACCATCTTGAGGTGGCATGATTGCGGTTGTCAATTAGTTCGCTGACCTTGAAGATGCAGTTCTCTGTTTCATCGGAAAATCTAAGGTATCCTGGAACATGGCCTACTTCGGCAATTGCAGTATCAGATACATCATCCAATCCATCGTTTTTGAGAGCGCAAGTAGGAACAACCTTGCAACCGAGTCTCTTTGATAATTCTTTAATATCAATCAATATGCCACGATTCTCGGCAATATCCATCATATTAAGTGCTATCACGACGGGTATTCCCATTTCCATCACTTGTGTGGTAAGGTACAGGTTCCTTTCGAGATTGGATGCATCAACGATGTTAATTATAACGTCCGGAGACTCATGAACAAGATAATTTCTTGTTATTATCTCTTCCGGCGAATAAGGAGATAAGGAATATACCCCTGGAAGGTCGACAATATCAACATCTTTTTTTCCTCTGAGCTTTCCTACTTTCTTTTCGATGGTAACTCCTGGCCAGTTTCCGACACGTTGAGAGCTTCCAGTCAATTTGTTGAAAATTGTAGTTTTACCGCAATTCGGGTTTCCGACAAGTGCGACAGTGGTCATTTGATGCCACCTCTGATCCATAGCTTACGCTGTCCTATCATTTTTTCACCTTTAAATTAGAGATTCATTCGATCTCGACGATCTCTGCTTCTTTGTTCCTAAGGCTTAATTCATAATCTCTGACCTTGACCTCGATAGGATCTCCAAGAGGTGCTCTTTTTACTGCAATTACCTTTGCACCTTTGGTTATGCCCATGTCCAAGACACGTTTTCTTATCGGTCCAGTGCCGTGTACTTTGATAACAACGGTTTCGTCCCCGGGTTTCATATCCTTTATTGTTTTCATTTTCCTCACATCGGTACGAAATAGAGTCTGGATGCTACGGAGGCATCCATTGCTATACGAGAACCTTTTATGTCCACGATCAGGTCTTTTGATACTTTCTTTATGACAGATACTTTTGATCCTGCAGTGAATCCAAGGTTCGACATATACTTCCTGGTTTCCTGGTTTCCAGTGATCCTGATTATTGTTCCAGTATCACCTTCGGATGCCATGGTAAGAGGTATTCCTCCCATGGTAGGCATGGTCGTATCTACGTTGGCATCCGAGCCCTTATGGCATCCGCAGCATGAACTGCATGAAGCGCATTTGCTACATTCCATAGTTTTAGGTATGCCTAATTAATATTTAAATTTAGTCAAGACTAAAAATTGATGTATCAATTATTTGGAGGTCCTAAATATAAAAAGTGCCTAGTGTGGGTAGTACCCCCCTTTCTGTTTCAGGCAGCATTCGACTATGCGCTCTACCCGCCGGTCTCGGGCCGATCATTCCGGCTGTATGAGTTTGCTCCGATGAGGTGTCGCCGTTTCACCAGATCTCCGGGAATGTCACCGACGCACGGATCATCCTATTTACCGGAACTGTGTCGTTTCTGGGCCCTTGCCAAGACTCTCGCCCTATTGGATTTCCCAATTCATCTTGCCCTATGGAGAGGGGAAGTTCCTCAGCTGGACAAAGTCCTACCGTCGGCTGCCCTCCCACTCTAGACATTCGGAACCAAGGGTTCGCAGTATTAATTACTGTCGTGTGAACATTATCAGATTTGGTTATTCATAACGATAAAAGTCATTAAATAACAAATGTATTTTTTGAACGTTCATATTTGAGAAATGATCGATTTCATTGAATGTTTAAAGTTGTTTTTGATATGTACCAATATGAATATTTTTTTAAAAAAAGATTATTCCAATTAATTAAATGGATAGGGTATTATTGACGCATCAATTCAATTTTTATACTTACAAGTTAATCAATTAATCATGTCTTCAGAAAGGAAGGACAGAATCCTAGAGGCCACCATATTCCTCTTGGAGAATTGTCAGGACGTCAAGGAGGTAACCACAAGGGCGATAGCAGGAAACGCAAGCGTTAATCCAGCATTGGTCAACTATTATTATGGTTCTAAAGACGAACTGATGGTTTGTGCCATGAAGAGCATAATGGCTAGTTTTCTGTCCGATGATAGCATACAATACGGCACTGGCAATCCCAAAAAGGTTTTGGAGGAGGCACTTACGTCTTTTGCTAGGAAGATCGTGTTGTTCAGGAAGCACTTGAAGACCGCTGTTCCGAAGATCCTTTTGGATGATGAGATAGTGCTTTCCAGGATGGTATATCCTTTGATCAAGGAATATTACGGTGACAGGCTGTCGGAACAGGACTCAAAGCTATTGGCATATCAGATCGTTAGCTTCATATTGCTGGTTTTCTACCGTTCTGATGCTGTAAAGAAATACTGCGGTGTCGATTTCATGGATGAATATCAGTGCAGTGTCCTTGTAAAGAAAGAGGTAAATCTTGTTCTCCAGACAGTTTGATAGATTATCCTTTCAACAAAACATTTTCTTATCTTACTTCTCTAATGGCAAAGCTTATTAAGTCCATACTTATCGGGGATTTAGCTGCAAGGGTAGTCAAGCATGGCCAAAGACGCTAGGTTGAGGGCCTAGTCCTTAGTGGTCCCTGGGTTCAAATCCCAGCCCTTGCACTATTCCGCTTATCTTATGGTTTTGATTGTTACATCCTACTGTTGTAGTTTTGTCATGCTTAAAATCTCATGTCCAAAGTAAATTGATGTTTTTATCGATATATCCTATCGATTCATTCTCCAATCAAGATACATATCAATTGAATAGTAACTATCTTTTATATAGCGATATGACATCTTGTTTCCAATGACTTCTGGTACGCTTGGAATAATTGCCTGTCCCATGCTCGAGAACGAACTTGTCCATTCGTTGAAGAAAGATGATGAGACAAAGAATATCTATGTCATCGAGACAGAGTACTGTGGCAGTCTTAAAGGAAAACTAAGCGTCAGTGGAATTCCATTTGAGCTTCTATCTGAGAAGGAATTCTTTAGCGGAAGATGTGATATCTCCAGCTCGTTGTTCAACATTGTGATCAAGATGAATAATCTTGGATTGCATGCAGAACCAAAGGATCTGAAGACATTTGTAGAAAAACAGATAGAAGAATTCCAGCCACACATTGACGTTCTAGGCGTCTATTACGGACTGTGTGGAAATTATGGCTGGGACGTTACATCTTGGTGTGAAAGCAAAGGATACAAACCTACTGTTGTTTTCCGTGATGAAGGTGGACACGTATGCGATGATTGTGTTGGCGTATGTGTGGGTGGCGGGCCAAGATATCTGGATCTTGAAAAAACGTATACCGGTATGCTGTATGTAACACCCGCCATTGCTTCTAATTGGAGGGATTTTCTTGCGGCGGGGGACATCATGAAAGGGATAGATTCCATGAACAGGATCGAATCACTCAGAGAGCTTGGAATAAGGACTCCAGATGATTACATGAGGTGGATGTTTGAGGTCTGTGGCTATAAGAACATGGTACAGATAGACAACGGTCTATGTGATAGGGATGAGTTCGATAAACACATCGATGAGATGTCCAAAAATCTGAATCTGAGTATAATACAGGTGGAATCTGGATGGGCTACCCTCCAGCCTGCAGAGGATCTGTATACGGCCTGCAAATCAAATCTGGAACATACGTGAGATTTCTCATTGATTCGGTATTATTGGGTGTCCGTGTACTATAGTCGGGTTACGGTAGTCCTCAATGGAGAACAGATCCGAGTCTTTGTTGTAAGGCCCCATGCTGTCGAACATGATCCCGTCTTTGGTGAATCCTATATCCATGGGGACGACAGTCCATTCATCATCGGAGGTCATACTATGTTCCAGTCTTGGTGACATATTCACCACTGAAGCATCCGAGAATATCCTGACCTTGTTTGCTATTGTCTTTATCGATGAGATCATACCGTCTTCAAAGAAGGTTATCGACCCCGTATCTGCATTTATTCCCAACGCAGTAGGATCGAATGCGACAATATTCCCAATTGGCGTTGTGATCTTAATAGGATCCGCTGGTTCTATGGACCTTATCTTACCGTTCTCATACAACGAGAATCCGTTCCTAATGCGTATACGTCCGCATGGAGAATCCACATAGATCTTTTCTCCAGGCCATAACGTAACAGATCTGATATTTCCAGATCTATAGAAGCAGATATTTATGATCCTTGATCTGAACTTGGAGAACGGAAGATCGAGATTTAAGACCGGGCAGATCTCCTTTTCGTCTTGTTCGGACCAGTAACCGCTTATCTTTCCATTAACTGGGAATACTCTCTTGATCTCCCCTGTATCGTAAAATGTCACTAGTTCTGCCGGCATTGGGCCCAGAGGGGTGATTATCTCTGTCGTATCTTCCAATGAGACGGAACGCAGGTGGCCGTCCTTTGAAATGGAGATTGAGCCGTTGTATTTCTTACGCACATCACCTTCGCTGTGTTGCGGTATCAATGTTCCGCATTTGCACTTTATTATATTCTTTGAATTCAGAGTGTATATGGTGCTGTCACCATATTCTGACATGGCCGTTATGCCTTTTAGGTCATCTTTTTGAATTATTGGCAATACATCCTCTCCTTATTGTTGCTTTGATCTTTTCGTCATTCTTTGATATCGAAATGTCCATGTTATTCTGTTCTACCAGTTCTTCGATCCAAGGAGGAACATGTTCGCAGACCAGTACGAATGAAACGAATGGCGTTTTATCTAAGAAATCACGTAGAAGCATTTTCGAGGACAGGTCCGGGCGTTCAGATTGTGCGGCGACCAGATCGAATATGTAATTCCCATCGCAATTGGGAGATACAGGTGTCATCGTAGTTCTTTCGCTTTCACATGTTTCGACATTGATCAGACCTTCTAGATACTCAAGGTCGTCAATGTTAAATTCCCGGACCTCCAGTATCTTAAGTCCTGCTTTATCGAACATACGGTATGGGAGACCATTGATCGATGTGCTAATCACTGCTGTGCAGTCCGATATGTCATCACATATCTTTTTCATAGAATTCCTGATATTTTCAAGGTTTCCAGATATATCTAGGGTATAATCAATTCTTGAATATTCGGTCCAATCAGGACCCGATCCTTCGAATTTAATTATTATTTTTCCTTCTGTGGCCGAAGTGATCTTTTCATCTGTATCGGCGATCAATGCCATTCTTTTTTTTTCAGTCATTTTGCATTCCTTTTGCAGTTAGATAAAGCGATGACGAGGGGTGATGAAACAACACGGGGAATATTGTTTTCCACATGTCTCTATACGTTTCGTCATTTATATAATTTTTTCATATATCATTAGACAATTGTATAATAAATAGTGTATTAATTGTATAAACATACAGTAAATAGCCAATTTTTATATACAAATACGCAATTGATAACGATGTAACGGCTTGATAGAAGGTAATTGACGATCAGGCCGACACAATACGGGGAATATCAATGAGACAAGTAGCAATTTACGGAAAGGGTGGCATAGGAAAGTCCACTACAACTCAAAATTTGAACGCAGGTCTGGCAGAAGGGCTTGGCATGCAGAATATGATCATTGGTTGTGATCCAAAGGCAGATTCGACAAGGCTCATCTTAGGCGGTCTTGCACAGAAGACCGTGTTAGATACCCTTCGTGATGAAGGAGAGGATATCGAGCTCGATGCTGTTTTGAAGCCCGGTTACAAGAACATAAGATGTGTGGAATCGGGAGGTCCAGAACCAGGGGTCGGATGTGCGGGAAGAGGTATAATCACATCCATCAATCTGCTGGAGAAGCTTGGAGCATACACAGACGATCTTGATTACGTGTTCTACGATGTTCTCGGAGATGTTGTTTGTGGTGGATTTGCGATGCCGATCCGTGAAGGTAAGGCCAGGGAGATATACATCGTTTGTTCCGGTGAGATGATGGCATTGTACGCTGCTAACAACATAGCCAAGGGTGTTTCCAAGTATGCAAAGAGCGGAGGCGTACGCCTTGGAGGGCTGATATGCAACTCACGTAAGGTGGAAGGAGAGGCAGAACTCGTATCGGCTGTCGCCAAGGAACTCGGAACACACATGATACACTTTGTTCCAAGAAGCGCAGATGTCACCAAGGCTGAGATCAATAAGAAGACCGTCATCGAGTACAGTCCGGGCGTTCAGCAGGCAGAAGAGTATAGAGAGCTCGCAAGGAAGATCGACTCAAACAAGGATTTCGTCATACCTACGCCGATGCCACAGGAGAGACTGGAAGAGATCCTAATGGAGTTCGGATTCATGAACTGAGGAGGTCTTTGAAATGTATATGATAAAAGCAATTGTTAGACCTGAAAAGTCTGGAAAAGTGATGTCTGACCTTATGGACGCAGGATTTCCTGCAGTCACAAAAATAGATGTCTTTGGTCGCGGTAAACAGAGAGGCATGGTCATCGGTGATGTCAGATATGACGAGATACCGAAGGAGATGCTTCTGATAGCTGTTAAAGACGAAGATAAGGAAGAAGTGATCAGGAACATACTCCACAGTGCTCGTACCGGAGATAATGGACATTTCGGAGATGGTCGTATCTTTGTACAGCCGATAATCGAATCGTACACCATAAGCACGGCCTCCAAGGATTGAACGGACGTGACATCATGAAAGAGATCTTGGCCTTCATAAGGCCCGATAAGATGAGGATAACGATAGATTCACTGGCTGATGCAGGGTTTCCTGGGTTGACCTGTAGGACATGCATGGGAAGAGGAAAACAGATGTTCCCATCCCATATCGACGGTGTGCCTTCAGAGGTGTTCAGTGCCCCCGCGGACGAGATACTGTTGCAACATTCCCGTTTGATAGCAAAGAGATGCCTGTCTCTCGTGGTCAATGATTCTGACCTCCAAAAGGCTGTCAGTGTCATAATGGAAAAGAATAGGACCGGAAAACCCGGTGATGGAAAGATATTCGTTCTGCCTGTCGTGGAATCCTATAGGGTTCGTACGGGCGAATCGCTGTCGGGGGAATGAATATGGTCATACCAAGAGAGGAGATATTGGCAAAATACGATCCCCGTGTGTTCAAGAACAGAAAGGAGCACATAATCACCGTTGACAGTAACGATCCTAACAGTCAGATAACCGCCAATTCAAGGGCGGTACCAGGTATAATGACGCATAGAGGATGTTGTTATGCAGGTTGCAAAGGAGTCGTATTGGGCCCGTTGAAGGATGTACTCGTGATAACCCACGGCCCGATAGGATGTGGGTTCTATTCATGGGGTACCAGACGTAACAAGGCATATGATCCTAACGGGGTATGGTTCCAATATTGTTTCTCTACCGATGTGCAGGAACCTGATATCGTGTTCGGAGGGGACAAGAAATTAAGGAAGGCCATAGACGAAGCATTGGCCACATTCAAGGTCAGACCTAAGGCGATCATGATATGCTCCACGTGTCCGATCGGACTTATTGGGGACGATATACATGCTGTAGCTGCAAAGGCCGAGGCTGATTACGGGATCCCGTGCATGGCGTTCAGCTGTGAGGGTTACAAGGGTGTTTCGCAGTCAGGAGGCCACCATATCGCCAACAATACCATCATGAGACGTGTAATAGGGTCCAACATCGAAGCTCCCCAGGCGTCTAGATATTCTGTCAATCTGTTGGGAGAATACAACATCGGCGGTGACGGATGGGAAGTTGAGCGCATATTGGAGCGTTGCGGAATAGAGGTCGTATCGATATTCACCGGTGACGGTAGTTTCGAAAAGATACAGAAGGCCCATACTGCAACGTTGAACCTCGTTCAGTGTCACAGGTCGATCAATTACATTGCAGAGATGATGAAGACGAAATATGGAATAGACTGGTTGAAGGTCAATTTCATAGGCATAAAGTCGACCATCAAGTCATTGCATGATATTGCAGATTATTTCGATGACCCCGTGTTAACGAAACGTATCGAAGATGTCATAGAAGACGAGATGGAAGATATCGCTGACGACATTGTGTATCTGCGTTCTATGCTCGAGGGTAAGACCGCAGTGATATATGTCGGAGGATCAAGAAGTCATCATTATCAGCTTTTGATGCGGGACTTCGGTATAAAGTGCGTAGCCGCTGGTTATGAGTTCGCACATCGTGATGATTACGAGGGTCGTGACGTCATACCTACCATCAAGGGCGATGCTGACAATAAGAACATCGAATCAATCACCGTTAAACCCGATCCAGATCTGTATAAAACATTCCTCACCGAGGCACGTTACAAGGAACTGAAGGAAAAGATGGAACTCGATGATTATGCAGGCATGATCCCCGATATGGATAATGGAAGCATCGTTATCGATGATATGAACGAGTTCGAATCAGAGGAGATCATGAGGATATTCAAGCCGGATATGTTCTTCTCTGGGATCAAGGACAAGTATATGTTCGAGAAGTCTGGGGTCTATTCAAGACAGCTCCATTCCTACGATTATAGCGGTCCGTATTCTGGATTTGCCGGCGCCTGTAAGTTCGGACACGATCTTGTGATGGGGCTTACGATCCCGGCATGGAAATTGATAGTTCCAAAGTGGAAGAAGGAATCCGTTCTGGAAGCTTCTTTCGAGAAAAAGGGAGTGCTCTGATGTTAGATCTTACGCCAAATGAATGTGTTGAGAGGGAAGCACTAAGAATCAATCCCTGCAAGACGTGTCAGCCAGTGGGAGCCGTGTATGCGGCATTGGGTGTTCACAGATGTATGCCTTACAGTCACGGGTCGCAGGGATGCATTTCCTATCACAGGACCGTATTGTCAAGGCATTTCAAGGAGCCAGCTCCTGCTGTATCAAGCTCGTTCACAGAAGGAGCATCGGTATTCGGCGGTGGAAGCAATCTTAAAACGGGTGTCAAGAACGTGTTCGAGATCTATAAGCCGGACATAATAGCGATACACACCACGTGCCTCAGTGAAACGATCGGAGACGATATCCGTTCGATAATACAGGATATAGAGGTTCCTGATGGCAAATATCTCGTCCATGCCAACACCCCTAGTTACGTGGGGTCTCATGTTTACGGGTATTACAATATGATGTGCGGTTTCATCAACTATCTGTCGGAATCCACAGGTGTGCCGAACGGGAAGGTCGCAATATTCCCCGGTTGGATGAATCCAGGGGATCTGGTTGAGATCAAGAGGCTTGCAGATATCTGCGGCCTCAAATACATAATGTTCCCAGACCAGAGCGGCGTCATGGATGCTCCTCTGCTAGGTACTTATGAGATGTACCCTGAAGGAGGGACCCGTATCTCTGAGATCAAGGACCTAGGAAATTGCAGATGTGTACTTGCATTGGGTGAAATGATCTCGGCTGAACCTTGTTTCGCATTAGAACGCAAGTGCAAGGTACCTCACAAGATGATCCCGTATCCGATCGGTGTTGAGAATACCGATGAATTTGTGATGCAGACCGTGAAACTTTCAGGAATAGGCAATGTGCCCGTTTGTTTGGAGAATGAACGCGGGCAGTTGATCGATATGATGATCGATTCTCATCAGCATTATTCGCAGAAGAAGGTCGCCATCTACGGGGACCCTGATACTGTATTGGGTGTGATGAGTTTCGTATTGGAACTCGGAATGACGCCAAAGTATGTTATCACGGGTACTTTTGGGGAAAGATTCGATCATGAGGCCGCGAGGATCCTGGAGGTATATGGAGTCAAGGATTGCAAAGTAAAGAGCAATGCAGATCTGTTCGAGCTCCATCAATGGATCAAGAACGAATCTGTGGATCTGTTGATCGGTACTACATATGGAAAGCAGATCGCAAAGGCAGAGAACATACCTCTCGTACGCGTCGGCTTCCCTGTGTTGGACCGTTATGTGCATTCATACATGCCGATCGTTGGATACAGAGGGTGCATCCGTCTTCTCGAGATGATCACCAATGTATTCCTGGATGAGCGCGATCGTGAGTGCGAGGACAAGGATCTAGAGATCGTATTGTGATCTATCCTTGTTTTAAACATCTTATCTAAACTTATTAAGAAACATTAGGATGGAACATAATGAACACAGAACCGGGCACGATATTGGATGAACGTAAGGCGTTCATACGTTATGGTCAGGAGAGCGGCATAAAATGTGAGGCAGACAGTGTTTCCGGTGCCGTCAGTCAGCGCGCTTGTGTGTACTGCGGTGCGCGTGTAGTTCTGAACCCCATAACAGATGCATTCCACATAGTCCATGGCCCAATAGGTTGTGCGAGCTACACATGGGATATAAGAGGAAGTCTGACCAGTGGCAGCGATGAGTATCGTAACAGTTATTCAACGGATATGACTGAGAAGGACGTGATCTTCGGAGGGGAAAAGAAACTCTCGGCAGCCATTGATGAGGTTGTTGAGAAACACAGTCCTTCGTTGATATTCGTCTATGCAACATGTATCGTGGGGGTCATAGGTGACGACATAGGTTCTGTCTGCAGAGCAGCGGAGGCGAGGCATCCAAACGTCCGCATAATACCTGTCCAATCACCAGGGTTCTCCGGTACCAAGTCACACGGCTACAAATTGGCATGCGAGGCGCTGATGGACCTGATAAGGCCGCATTATGATCAGGCAAAGGTCAAAGGTATCAATTTCCTTGGAGATTACAATCTTGCCGGGGAAGCATGGATCGTCAGAGGATATCTGGAGTCCATTGGCATACCTATAATCACGACATTCACAGGTGATTCCTGTCATAAGAATTTGATAAGGGCCCCCAGTGCTCAGATGAACATAGTTCAGTGTGCGGGGTCAATGACATATCTTGCAAAATGCATGGAGAACGAATTCGGAATACCATATATGAAGATCAGTTTCTTTGGTGTCGAGGACACCTCTGCATCTTTGCTGCGTATAAGTCAGGCGGTCGGTACAGAGGAGAACATCTGTGCGGCAAAGGAACTTATAGCGAGGGAAGAGGCGAGAGTCAATCCGATATTGAAGGAATACAAAAAGCGGCTTCAGGGTAAAAAAGCCGCAGTGTATGTCGGTGGCGGATTCAAGGCGATATCCCTGATAAGGCAGTTCAATGCCCTTGGTATGAAGACCGCCATGGTAGGTACTCAAACTGGAACACAGGAAGACTATGAGATAATCAGACAGATAGCTGACAGCGATACGGTCATCCTGGATGATGCCAATCCTGCGGAACTCGAGACCTTCATGAAGGAAAAGGACGTGGATATTCTGGTTGGTGGGGTCAAGGAGCGTCCTTTGGCCTATAAGTTAGGTGTTGCGTTCTGCGATCACAATCATGAGAGGAGACACGCCTTGGCCGGTTATGAAGGGGTATTGAATTTTGTCAAGGAGATCGATGCATCGATAAACAGTCCGATCTGGAATTATGTAGGGGGCTGTGACAGATCATGACAAAGAACCTTGTCAGTCTTAACGTCAATCCTTGCAAGATGTGCATGCCAATGGGGAGCGCCACAGCAATGTACGGAATACGCGGGTGCATGACCATATTGCACGGATCACAGGGATGCAGCACATACATAAGGCGTCATATGGCCACACATTACAATGAACCTGTGGATATCGCGTCGTCATCGCTCACCGAACAAGGTACGGTGATGGGTGGTGAAGTGAATCTCAAAAAGGGATTGGATAATATGATCCGTCTCTACGATCCAGAGGTAATAGGTGTCGCCACTACCTGTTTGGCGGAGACGATAGGCGAGGACGTACCAAGGATATTGGACGACTACAAGAAGGAGCATCCTGAGAACAAGGTCGAGTTGATACCGATATCATCGGCAGGATATTCCGGTACGCAGTTCGAGGGGTATTTCAAGGCCCTTCGTGCAGTAGTTGAGAACACTCAAAAGGATTCAACATCTAACGGACGCATAAATGTGGTCGTAGGGCCAATGTCTCCTGCGGATGTCCGTTCTTTAAAGAGGTCATTGGATCGTTCCGGTCTTGAATACATATTGTTGCCAGACATCTCGGATAATCTGGATGGGGGTCATGGGTCCAATTATTCCAGACTTCCAAAGAAAGGCACTTCGATCGAGGATATTGGAAAGATGTGCGGTGCAAGGATCACATTGGAGATATCTTCCTTTGTGCCAGATCAATTGTCCCCGGCAGTCTTTTTAAAAGAAAAGTATGGGGTGCCGTTCATTCGTCTAAATGTTCCAGTAGGCCTTCGTGATAATGATCTATTCATATCAGCGATCGAGTCAGTTGGAGGCAAGATAGACCATTTGGTCCACGATGAGCGTTCCAGGTATCTTGATGCAATGGTGGATTCGCATAAGCATAATGCCAGGGGGCGCGCGGCCATATTCGGGGAACCTGACTTCGTATATTCGGTGGTCAGGATGATGAAAGAGAATGGCATCTCCACCAAGGTCATTGCAACTGGATCGTCTTCGCAGATCTTCAAGGAGTCTTTGAAGGAAGAACTTGGTCTGGAATCGTCCGAATGCGAGATTATGGATGATACGGATTTCGATTCCATAGAGCGTAAGATCCTGGAAAAAGGTGTCAATTTGATGGTCGGAAGTTCGGAAGCAAGACGTATTGAGGAAAGGGACGGCATACCGCTGATCCGTTCTACTTTCCCAATACATGACCATACCGGAGGTCAAAGAGTAAGGATCACCGGGTATGAAGGAGGTCTGGCACTAATGGACAATATCACCAATAGCCTCATAGACGGGGTGGAAACGACCTTCAGGGAGGACCTTAAGGAAAGATATTACACATGGGGGCAGAGTTCGCAGATCAATAAAGATCCAGCATACAATAATATTGTATCTGTTCAAGATCCGTGTGGACCAAATTATGCAGAGCTCAACGCCGTTAGGCAGGATGCTGAAGAGACATTCTTGATAGCAGTATCTTCAAAGAGTGGAGTTTTAGTGGACCAGCATTTTGGACGTACAGACGATCTTTACATCTACGAATGTGGCAGACCGAATGAGGTAAGATTCAGAGAACACAGGAGCGTATCCAAATTCGGTGACGGTTCTGTATGCTGTGGAGGCCCTGGTACGCGTAAGGATGATGATGGGCAGAATAAGATCGACAAGATCGTAAAGGTCATCGGTGACTGTAAGGTTGTGATATCGATGCGCATAGGTGATGCCCCTCAAAAGAAACTCAAGGATCTGGGTATATTGAGTTTGATGATGACAGGAAGAATAGAGGAAGCTGTTGATAAAGCAGCAAAGGAAATTAATTCATACGGAGTGATAGAATGATACAGCCAAAATATCATGTTTTTGTCTGCACAAGTTGCAGACCGAACGGAGTGCAGAAAGGACTTTGTGCGACAAAGGGGTCTCCAGGTTTGATCCAGAGTTTTATTGAAGAGATAGAGGACCGCGGGTTGGAATCGGATGTGCTTGTCACCAATGCAGGATGTTTCGGCATATGTGACAAGGGTCCAGTGGTCGTGGTCTATCCTGAAGGCGTCTGGTACGGGAATGTCACAGAGGACGATGTCAGCAAGATCGTGGAGAGCCATTTTGAGAATGGCACGCCACTCAAAGAATTGATTATCTGAGTGAGATCATGGTCAACAGGAATTCCATGAACGCTCAGGATGTAGCTGATGTCCTGAACATAGCCAAGAACACAGTGTACGAACTTGTAAAGCGCGGAGAGCTCAATTCCTACATGGTCGGTAGGAAGATGCGTTTTACAGCCGATGATGTTGAAGAATATATCAGAAAGTCGAAAAGGATACAAGATGTAGAGAAGGACACAGAGGACCTACAGATCGAATACGATGAGTCCGTATACTCTAGTCCTGGTTTCATAATATCCGGTCAGGATATAATGTTGGATGTACTCTCATCATGTATCGACCAACAAGGCGGTGGATTGTGCCTGAGGTCGTATATAGGAAGTTATGACAGTCTTGTGAATCTGTACAAAGGAAGAGTAAATGTAGCATCGTCTCACCTTTGGGACGGGGACACTGGGGAGTATAACGTACCATATGTCAAAAGACTATTGCCTGGTACTCCGGCAATAATAATACATCTTACATGTAGGACCCAGGGGTTCTATGTTAAGAAGGGGAATCCTTTGGATGTCAGGGGATGGGATGATCTCATCAGAGATGATATTACTATCATTAACAGGGAGAAAGGCGCAGGGTCGAGAGTTCTTCTTGATGAGCATCTTCGTCTGATGGGTGTTGCTACCAAAGGCATCAACGGATATGGTCGCGAGTCTCGTTCCCACTTGACAGTAGCAACGACCGTTGCCAGAGGCGGAGCAGATCTGGCTGTCGGGGATATGAAGATGATAAGACAGGTATCTGGAATAGATTTCATTCCTCTTCAGAAAGAGAGGTATGAATTGGTCATCAAAGAAGAGGATATGGGCACTAAGCAGGTCGACATTTTATTACAGACAATAAGGTCCAAGGAGTTCAGACAGGAATTCTCGAATGTTGATGGTTATGATACCAAGGATATGGGCAAGATAGTAAACGGTATAAATTGAAACTTTTTTCTTTTTTATAATCTTTCATCACTTTTTATAATCTTTCATTTTTCATATTAGATAAATATCTAATTAAATACAATATATTTGTACACTTGATTAATTGTATATGATAACACTATATATATGTCTATTAAATATAATTTTATGGCTGAATGTAACGTGACAAGAAGTTCTTTCGAACGTGTCCAATCATTACATTCAACAAAAATGCACGGAGTGAATTTGAATGGAAAAAAAGAAGATCATGGCTTTTGTCGCAGTAGCGGTGATTGTCGTTGCCGCGATAGGTATCGGGGCCTATGCGTTGAGCAAGGACAACGATAAGGACAGTGTTGAGGTCAAGTTATTGGTAGCTGCCAGTATGACGGACACCATGAATGAATTGATGGATACATATGTTTCCGAGACTGGTGAAAGTGTCAGTTTCACAGCTTCATACGGATCATCTGGAACATTGGTCACTCAATTGGATAGTATGCCGAATGACGGGGATATCTTGTTAACTGCCAGTTTAAGTACAATGAAAACCGCGGACACCAATGGGGACATAACTGAGTATGTTTACTATCTGACAAATGATCTTGTGATCATATGTTTGGCGGAGAACGCTGACGAGTTCGAAGCTGCATTCGCAGAGGAAGGATTCGCGGCATTTGCTGACAGTGAAATATTCTCATCCGATGATACAGTTGCATTCGGCGGTGCGGGAGTGCCAGCCGGTACATATACACGTACGGGTCTGTCCAATACTTATGTGGATGGCACTGCATTGTTCAGTGGGGACGTCAAGACAACTGAAGGATATTCTGATCTTATAGTACCTCAGATCAACAACTGTTCTGATGTAAGGGCGGTACTGTCCGCTGTTGAAACAGGTTCTGCTGTGGTCGGTGTGGTATATGCCACAGATGCATCAATTTCTGAAGAAGAGGTTACGGTCCTTTATACTGCGACCACTGCTGAGATAGGACAGGTAATCTATTGTCTGGGACTTGTCAACAATACGAACAGCAGTGCAGAATTGGAAGCAGCTGAAAAGTTCTATGTTTGGTTACAGGATAGCGATACAGCGAAAGAGATCCTTTTGGAGTACGGCTGGACCATCTATAGTAGTTGATCAAAAACAGGGCGCACGATTGTGCGCCCTTAAATTTAATATGGTGAACTCATGGACTGGTTAATTACGAATTGGTCGCCTTTCTGGATATCTTTGAAGGTCGCTGGTCTGGCCACAATATTCGCAGTCGTGACCGGCATATTGGCGGCCTGGTTAGTGAACAGGGTAAACAGAGGTAAGGCCATACTTGATGCAATATTCATATTGCCTTTGATACTTCCGCCGACAGTCCTAGGGTTCCTTATTTTGGAAACAGTATCCATACACAGTCCGATAGGAGTTTTCTTTCTCGATATAGGTATAAAGTTTACAATGGATTGGAAAGGTGCGGTGTTGGCATCCACGATCGTTGCTTTTCCGCTGATGTATCGTTCTGTAAGAGGGTCTTTGGAGGCCTTCGATGATAACATACTCAATGCAGGAAGGACATTGGGCATGTCGGAAAGATCGATGTTCATATCGGTCATACTGCCTAATATTGTTCCTGGAATCGTTGCCGGTTCGATATTGGCATTCGCGAGAGCGTTGGGTGAGTTCGGTGCCACAATCATGGTGGCAGGAAATATAATCAACAAGACCCAGACAATGTCTATTGCCGTATGGTCCGCCTATTCTGGAGGGAATATGGAATTGGCATATAATTGGGTCATAGTGTTGATAGCGATATCTTTCATTGTGATAGTATTGATGAATTGGATAACTTACAGACAAAAAAAGCTCATTCGGGGGAAATAAATGTCGTTATATGTCAGGATAAAGAAGAAACTGGGCAATTTTGATATGGACCTGGAATTCACTACAGATAACGAGACAGTTGCATTATTGGGAGAGTCAGGGAGTGGCAAGAGCATGACCTTGAAATGCATAGCTGGAATAGAGAAGCCGGATGAGGGCATGATAATATTGAACGATCGTGTCCTTTTTGATTCTGAGAAGAATATAGATCTACCTCCGAGGAAGCGCAAGGTAGGGATACTTTTTCAGAATTATGCGCTTTTTCCGAATATGACCGTAGAGCAGAACATAGGTGTAGCGATGAAGGGGAGGTCCGATGAAGAAAAGAAGAAGAAGGTCGCTGAAATGGTCGAAACGTTCTGTCTTCAGGGTCTTGAAAAGAAGCGCCCGCTTCAATTATCAGGCGGTCAGCAGCAGAGGGTGGCTACAGCAAGGATGTTGGCATCGGAGCCGGACATAATAATGTTGGATGAACCGTTCTCTGCATTGGACAGTCATCTCAGATGGAAACTGGAGATGCAATTGACGGAAGATCTTTCCAGATTCGAAGGGACAGTGATATTGGTCTCTCACAACAGGGATGAGGCCTATAGGATGTCCAATAAGATAATCGTCATAAAGGACGGAATATGCATGGCACCCATGGACAAGGAACAATTGTTCGACGATCCCCATACCGTTGATGCAGCCGTGGTCTCCGGATGTAAGAATATATTGCCTGCTGTGAAGATCGATGATCATCATGTTAAGGTCACTCAATGGGATCTTCAATTTGAGACGGAAGCTCATGTTCCAGATGATCTGGATTCTGTAGGCATTCGTTCACATTATATAACGGAAAATGCGGATGGAAATAAGATCAGCTGTATCGTCCGTAAGGTGATAGAGAGTCCATTCGAATATTCAGTGATATTGTCTGTGAATTCTATGTTCGGATCTGATAACGATAAACAAAATTCATTGTATTGGCAGATAGACAAGTCTCATCCGGCACCGGCAGTGGGCGATAATGTTTTACTCTATGTTCCTGACAATAAGATACTACTGTTGGTTTGATTTAATGCGAATATTCTAATTTTGTGCGTGAACATATCTGAACACAAAGCTATTTTTTCGGTCAGTGTTTAGATTTGATGTCTTAATATTGCATCGATTCCCAATCAAGTTCCGTCTTTAAGTCTCTGAATGGATCCTTGAATCTGAATCTCTGTGATCTGGTCATTCCTCTTTTTTCCAATATATCCATTTCCACCAGTTCGTTGAGTTTGTTACGTACTGATTGTTCGCTCAGGTCCGAGACCCATTGTGTCGCCTCAGTCACAGAGAATTCGTCGATCGTTTTTGCCTTTTTTACAATGAATATCATGTTGGCATCCATCTTCACCCTCAGGTCCTTCTCAGAGAATGCGATGATAGTTTCTTCGTACGATCTGAGTAAAGCTTCTGAGATGTACATT
This sequence comes from Candidatus Methanogranum gryphiswaldense, assembly GCA_019262145.1. Classification (NCBI taxonomy): domain Archaea; kingdom Methanobacteriati; phylum Thermoplasmatota; class Thermoplasmata; order Methanomassiliicoccales; family Methanomassiliicoccaceae; genus Candidatus Methanogranum; species Candidatus Methanogranum gryphiswaldense. The sequence continues at coordinate 429,765 of CP076745.1, forward strand.
ATCAAGGGGCAGTAATCCAATGTTGCCTCTGTGTAGATGAGCAGGGAATAGTATGTTCCTGTGTCTTTCAAAAGTTCTTTTTCCACCATACAGAGTTTGCTGTTCTTAAGGCCCAATTCCTGAAGCAAAATTTGGAAAAGTGTGCGGCTGGTCCTTCCATTACCGCTTCTGAACGGATGTATGCTCTCGAATTCATGGAAGAATATTATTGAGGTTATCAGTTCGTCGAAAGGAGAATATTTGAGCCAGTTTAGAAGGCCATCAAGTTCCTCCTCGATCCTTTTGGGAGGACACGCGATAAAATATTCGAATCCATCCTTATTGATGAAAGAAGATTCTTCTGTTCTGAATCCTTTCAGGTCTTTTGCCTGTCCGACGTTGTCGAAGAGCATTTCATGTAACATCTTTATAAGAGATAGGCTCCACGGGAGATTGAACTCGTTTTTAATGAAATATGAGTACATATGGTTGAATATCTCGTGTTTCTCTCCGTTCTTGCTTTCATCTTCGGTCATTCCGCGTGAGAACAGCATCGAAAGGCGATTGAGTTCTTGTATCGGCAGGTCGTTGCCATCTATCTTCACAGACCAATGGACCTTGTTGGAGTATGTGCTAATGACCAGATTGCGGTAGTCTGTGTCGCTCAAGATCATCTCGCTTAGGATGTTCTCATCCTTCCTTATCTGGTTTATAACCTGTCTGTATTTCTTATTAAGACGAAAAGATGGATTGAAGGGTGTCTTGTCCTTATGTTTTACAGGATAGTCAGTTACTCTGTACTTCGAATATTCTATTATTTTATTATTATAATCAATTATCATTATATATGTAAATCTTAAGTATAATATTTAAAATAACGGAATAATAGAATATAATTGTAATAATATTTTATAACAAAGTAAGAAACTTTTACAAAAGACTAAAATACCGTTAGCGGTGGTATTCTACGGATTGACATCTCATGATGATCTCAGAAGAATCCAAGAAAGCAGTTTACAGATACCGTTGGGTCATGTTCGGTATTTTACTTGCGGCATACTTCTTCGTGTATTTTCACAGGATGTCGATAAATGCCGTCGGTACCGATATGATCAACGATGTCGGAGGCGGTTCTAAAGAATATCTAAGTTCGATATACTTCTGGACATATGCTGCCATGCAGATCCCCAGTGGAATAATGGCCGATAGATTGGGTCCCAGGAAGGCCACCACTATATTCCTTGCCGTCGCCACCGTCGGGTCGTTCATAACTTGTTTGGCAACAGATTTCACGATGCTCGTCATCGGTAAGATATTCATAGCTGCTGGATTGGCAGTGATCTACATTCCGTTGATGAAAATAATTTCTGTTTGGTATGGTAAGAAGGATTTCCCCCAGTTGAATGGTATCGTCATTGCTGTTGGGAACGTCGGGGCATTGGCCGCTGCAGCACCTTTGATGTATCTCGCAGATGCAGTGGGGTGGAGAGAGGTCTTCTTGGTCTTGGGATTAGTGACTGTTGTTCTCTGCATACTCTGTCTGGTATTCATAAGGGACCATCCGCACGATAAGGGACTGCCAAGTCTTGAAGATATAGAAGAGGATGAGACAGGCGTACGCTCCGAAGACAGGACAGATGCTAAATTGCCGGTGGTCGCAGGTCTTCTGACCGTCGCTAAATGCGGTAGGATATTCTGGACCTTGGGAATAGCATATTTCCTCATATACGGTACCATAATGGTATTCCAAGGGACCACTTCAATAGCGTATTTCAAGAGTGATGTCTATGCGTTTGCTCTTGCAGCATGGTTCATAACCATGTTGGGAGTGGGCAAGATAATCAGTACGATAATCATTGGCCGTTTGACCAGTCGCAAGATAATAAAATCGAAGAAGAATGTGATGATCTTCGGTACGCTGATGTATGCTTTGATATGGGCGGTCATATGGTTGTTCGCGGGAGAATTCAACAGTGAGCCATTCTGGTTCACGATATGTACGCTGTTTGGTTTCTTCTCGGGATTCATGACATTGTCGTTCACACAGGTGAAGGAGTGGTTCCCAGTATCGATCTCAGGTACGGCGATATCGTTCATGAATGTCCTGTTGTTCTTAGGTGCTGCAGTGTTGACGGCAGTGGCAGGTATTGTACTGCATAAGGTGTACGTACTTTCCAACTATTCCACGCTCTGGGGTATCATGTTCGCAGCGTCGGTCGTTGCATTGTTATTGGTAATACTCTCCAGAGAGAAGAAGGATACCGACCACATGGTCACTCCTGTGGTAATGAAAAAAAAGAGTGATGTTTGAAGGAAGCGATGATATGCAAATATTGAAACCTGATGAAGTGGAAAAGAAATATGGAAAACTATTCTGTAAGAATTTCTTTACCTTGGTGGATGAGGAAAATGGAATAGGGCAGATAATAGAGGTCTGCAAGGCTCGCGGCCCTGGACAGTGGGATGTCGTGAACAGGAGACGTTCCGGCGGAGTAATAGAGAACATCCGTCAGGACGGGATGACGCTTGTCATGGATGTTAAGTTGGGCCGTAAGGAATTGAATTTCGGCCCAGCATCTTCAGATATCGGAGGTCAGGGCGTATCCGCAATGATCGTCGAAGGAGATACCGTGAGGACCACATGGTCTGGTATCGCAGGGGCCTCCATCGGTGTGGGTGCATGCATTCCGCAGTGTCCTGATGTGATTCATGCCGAGTATCCAGATGATTTCCATATCGGAGGGGCTCATGCGGTCAGTTTGGATATCATCACACCAAAGATGGTCAGGGTCATAATAGGTATTGACGATACTGACACAAAGGAAAAGGGAGCATCTTGGGTAGTTTCTATGAAAATGGGAGAATTGTGTCCGATAGGAAAATTCATTGAGCACAGGATAATACAATTGAATCCCAAAGTTCCGAACAAGACCACCAATTGTTGTTCTACGGCGGTCTCATTCGCTGTTAAGGAAGATAACATTCCAGCGCTTGTCGATTATTGCAAAGAGTTCGTCAAAAAGGAATCCTTCTCGGACGATGCCGTCATGACAGTATTCGTCGGTCTAAAGGTGCCAGAAGGTCTTGAGAGATTCGGGAAGGATGCAAAGATCAGGATCCTATCGACCGAGGATGCTGAGAAGGCTGCAAAGCAATACAATGTCCAGATAATCGAGGTCACGGGTAAAAGAGGCGTCATCGGTGCTGTAGCTGCCATCGGCTGTTTCGATATGGGAGAGGTTGCCGCCGGATTGCCGGAGGATTTTGACAAAGGTCATGTAAAGAAGGACTGAATTGCTTTTTATTTCGGATGCTGATGCAATACCAGCATCCGACAATATACTTTTGATTTGATATTTTTACGATCGATCTTTGGTTTTGCAACTAATTTTTTAGTTTGGAAAAGTATATATTATCAAACATGTTTGAAACATGTATGACTAAAAAAGATACGAAAGAATTGCTAATAGAGACAGCAATGGAACTTTTGCGTGATGCAGATGATATTGACCAGGTCACAGTGAGAGACATTGTCGGTAAAGCTGACGTAAACATCTCAATGGTGAATTATCATTTTGGTTCTAAGGAGGAATTGATAAAAACAGCGCTTATCAGATTGATAGAAGAAAAAGCACAGGACATGGTCATAACGTGCAGTAATATGTCCGACCCCAGAAAGGCACTCTTTGATTATCTTAATGATATGTCAGAGTCTATTTTGAAGACCGAGAAATACACAAGAGCCATAATGCCCTCAGTACTGCTGAAGGATCCGATAGCGGTGCCTGATTATATCGTACCGTTCATATCCGAATGTTTTCAGGGTCGCAGGTCCTTACAGGAATGCAGGTTGATAGCTTACGAGTTGATAACTTTCTTTCAGGTAATATTCTATCGTATGAAGGATTTCAAAGCGTACACTGGCTTCGATATAACAGATAAGGACATCAGATCAAAATTGATCGCTGATCAATTGGATATTTTCATAGGTAGGGTTTGATCATGGAGAACAATGAACTGACACAATATTTTAGCAGGCATTCTAAAGCTCTTGTTCTGCAGACCCTTTCAAGATCATTCAGCGATCCTAAGGAGGCAGCATTCCTCATAAGATTCGGTCGTTCTGTGAAAAGGGCAAATGCTATAAGGGAAAGATATGAAACGGAAGGGCTTCATGTTCCGCCGTTTCTCATCTCCAGTGTAACCACCTCATGTAATCTTTTTTGTAAAGGTTGTTATGCAAGAGCGAATGGTATATGCGGAAAGCCAATGAGGCCAGAATTGTCGTCTGAGGATTGGAGGAATATATTCAAAGAAGCAGAAAAAATGGGTGTCATGTTCAATATCCTGGCCGGAGGAGAACCATTGATGAGAAGGGATGTAATCACGGTAGCCAAGGACTTCAGAGAGATGGTCTTTCCGATATTCACGAATGGTACTGCGATAGATAGTGAATATGTCGAATTGTTCGATAATAACAGGAATCTGATACCCATATTCAGTTTGGAGGGTGGAAGAGAGAGTACAGATGTTCGTAGAGGTGAGGGTACCTTCGACACGGTGGTAGCCAAAATGCAGGATCTAAAGGATAGCGGACTTTTCTTCGGTGTTTCATTGACCGTGACAAAAGACAATATGAATGAGATAATGTCCAAGGATTTCGTGGATTTTATTGAACAATGTGGTTGTAGCATTGTATTCTACATCGAATTCGTAGCTGCGGAAAGTTGTCTTTCACATCTAGCCCCAGATGGTATTTCCCGTGCATTCTTTGATGAAAGGTTGAAAGAATTGAGAGATAGTAACAAAAAAATGATATTCATGTCATTTCCAGGCGATGAGAAGGGACTGGGTGGGTGTTTAGGTGCCGGAAGAGGATTCTTCCATATCAATCCATATGGAGATGCTGAGGCGTGTCCAGCTTCACCGTGCTCGGATGTCAATGTGAAGGAAGACGGATTTGAGGCCGTATTGAGGTCTCGTTTATTCTCTGAATTAAGATCAGACGGAATTCTAGCCGGATATCATGAAGGTGGATGTGCACTGATAGAGCATAAGGACCAGGTATCTCGTATAATCTTGGAAAGTGCGGAAAAATAAGGATACTAAAGACCGGATGTCGATGGCCAGTAATGTAAAACTCATTTTTTATTAAAAATATGTGATTTTTATCTGATTTTATAAAAATATATTTTTCGTTGAGAGCAATTGACACTTTATCTTTATATCCTGGATGGTTATTTTGGCGCGTGACCGATCGCCACGGTGTTCTGAAATATGATCACTACGTCAAACTTAACAGATATGCAATAGTGCCTACTGCATGCTTCATTATGCTGGGATTTCTTCTCGTTATAATGGCGACGTGGTCCCTTCGCTCGTACATAGATCCGATGATGGGGCAGGATACCTACAACCTTATCAGAACGATAATGTCCTTGGTAACAATAATATTCGCAATAGAGGCCATGAGGTGCAGATGCATCTCGGAAGGCATACTCTTGTTAATGGCCGGTTTATCGTCCTTGATATTCTCGATCTCTGAAGCTAATTTTGAGACGGCTGGACTTGGCATAACCTATATATTCTTCTCTGCTGGATTCTTAAGCAGCGGATACGTTTTCTACAAGAGAAAGCAATTCATTATAACATCAGGTACGACGGTCTTCTCCATAGCAACCATTATCCCGCTCTTCATATCAGGTCATTATGATCTCATTACCGGTGTAGGATTCATGGTTGCCGGTCTGATATTCATCGTGAATGGTTGTTACGATACTGTCAAGATCGGATGGGGGAAAGAACTCAAGAGGTATATCGGGTACAAGGACCTGTGTAACAAAAAAGAGTACGCACACATGTTGGTATCCACTGCAGGGATATTGTCATTCGCGACGCTATCAATGGTATTGGGATATCATGTGTTGGACACGAGCGAGCACAGTACTTCCCTCTATGTGGTTAAATTGCTCTTATCGGTGGTGGTCGTAACATTTGGCATATACGCACTGGGACACGGCATAGTGGCAGAGGGGCTGATGATGTTCGTACTGGCATTGTCTACTTTCTCTGCTGCTGTATTGAGTCTCGCACATATTGAATTCCCAGTATCATTGAATATGATATTGTCAATAGTTTACGTTGCTTTGACCATAGAGTTCTTCATGAAAAAGGACGGTCTTCTGTGTATGACATGTTTTTTGATATTTTTGGTGCTGTTCTTAGAATCATTCACACATCAGGCGGCTTCGTTGGAGCTAGCGATCACAGTACTCAAAGCAGTGTCCGCTTATAGCGCAATAGCGGCATTGCTGTTCTTCGAGACCGGGAAAGAGGTCCTGCCGAGGAATATACATTTACGGGAAAAAAGGGAGGCTGCATAAATGTCAGAAGAGGTCCAGTTCGAAGTAGAGAATGTTTACTCCAAGGATGAGAAGGTATTCGGTGATGAGGCCACATTCCTATCGGTCACTGCATTCATGCTGATAGGTCTGTTGATGATCTGGGCCGGATTGAATTATCTGAATAGTTTTTGGAACTTCATGGAGGTCGAGGACGGTGCCTACGATGTGACCAAATCGATAATCTCCGCATTTGTGCTGGTATTCTCCATTCATATGTTCTCTCGTAATCTGGTGACGGAAGGCATAGTGGTCATGTTCACAGGGATCTCATCCCTATCGTTCTCTTTGGGGGCCCTGTTGCTCAATGTTCAGGGATATGAGGTATTGGACATTCTTTTCTCGATTGGCATATACATAGCGGCGATATTGTTCATAGGAAGGAAGAATTATCTGCTGGGTTTAGCATCCTTATCATTCGCGGTCAGTATATCCTTTGCATATGCGATAAAGACCGATGGTTTGAATGTCCTTGTTGGTGCTGGTCTTATGATATCCGGTCTGTTCTTTGCATATTATTCGTTTGGGAATCTAATTCTCGGGGAGACCGGTAAGAACATATTGCATGTGACTCAGAACAGCAGGCCTGTGGGTGTTGAGGAAGATCGTGACAGGTCGTTCGAACTTGTGATCGTGGCAGGCATGTATACCTTTGCCACACTTACGTTGTTAGTAGGGTACGAGTTCCTGTTCGTCGATTATACGTCGGTTCCGTATTGTGTGGCGGAATTCTTCCTTTCATTGGCTGTGATGGCCTTTGCATTGTATGCCTTGGTCAGAGGCATGATACCTGAAGGAATAATGATGTTGATGTTCGGGCTTTCATGTTTCATCTTTGCCACAGTGGTCATATTCGGATTTGTTCCTTCAAGTCTGATAGACATAATTACTTCACTGGTCCTTGGAATAACAGGGGCGGCATTTCTTCTAAGGAAGGAGGTCATGCTTTCTGTGATCTCTTTACTGTTCTTGATCGGGGGCATTTTAGAAGCGGTGTTCGAGATGTATTTCCTCGGAGGGGTTTTCATATCCATAATGGGCATATTGGCGATGTATTACGCTGTGAGCCGTTGGGTCCTTATGGAAGCAGGAAAGGAATTCTTACTGATAAGGTGAGATTTTAAAACTTATTAATCGTCATCATTTTTGTAGTATGTTTTAATTTTCCTTTATTGAAAAAGCGTATATTTCCATGTATGCTGCAATTTTGTTTATAGCCTACGTGATGAGATTGTCTGAATTTCAGAATGTCACGGGCGTTCGTTGCAGTTAATTTGGACGTTTTTTGACAGTGACCATATATGATGTTTCGGGACGGAGGACTGTAATGTTGATTTCCAAGCATATATGATAATGTCTTTTGTTTTGTTGTTATCGATTTTTAGGGATTAAGTTGGAAAATGAAGTTCATCAAATCAGTATGATTTCGATGTACGCTTTCTTTATTTTTGATAAAGAGGTTGCTTATATAGATATATTATGTATGCGTAAAATATGTATTTGACTGTAAAAAAGTATTACTTAAGATAATTTAATAGTTTTATAATAGATGGTATTTCTATACGAAATCGATTAATAATGATGGTTATCAAATGAGTAAGCCAAGATACTTTTACGTTTTATAATTAGGACGTAGAGATAATCAGTTTTATTTAAATACTTTGAAAGCACATTCATCTTATTTTTTATTTAAAAAACATTTAAATACTATATCAAAATGCTATCGCTTAACTATAGCATGTTACAGAAACATTGCAATATGCATTTTCATGTAATATGTAAGTTACTAAAGAGGCCCTGTATCGCCATTCAGCAAGGTCATGTCTAGGGCTAACGAGGGGGAATATCCATTAAAACAAAAATATTCGCAGTATTGGCCGTTGCATTGATGATGGCAGCAGCCTTTGTGGGCGTAGCATCAATAAAAGGATCTGATGATTCTGATGCTAATGATACAGTCATCAATGAAGCATCGGGTACTGTAAGTTATGTCCCAGGTACTATTAACGTATCTGTTGGTGGTAATGTATTGTTTACACCAACGATAAATTGGGTAGCCGCAACTTCTGTAGTAATCACAGTGTCTTTTTATGATGTTGATTCAAACTATACGGTGACGTATAATTCTGGTACGGGGGTTGTGACTGTGAAAGGTCTTGCGACCTGTACAGATTCATTTACAATCAATGTAAAAGCAACCATTACAATTAATGGGACTGTAGTAACAAGAGATATTAGCCAAAATATAACAGTTAACGTTTTTGCAGCGCCTGTTTTCACAAGTTATTCTAATGATTGTTACTTTGGACAGTATTATTCGAGCAATATAGTAACCGTTAGTAGTTTGACAGGATCTGGAACGTATGCTATTTCAGTTACGGGTCTTCCAGACGGGTTGTATATACTAGGAAATACAATTGCAGGAAATGCAACATGGGCTGCATCTGCATCAGGACCGTATACCGTAAATGTAACTGTAGTCGATACGATAACAGGAGCAAAGTGTTCTGGAACGATCATCATCACAACTCATACATATTCTATTTCAGGAACATTTGTTGATGGAACTCATGGAAATTCAGTGTCCATATTGACAGACGGTGTCAGTAAAGCAACGGTTTCATTAGATACCACTAATACAATCGTGAATTTCTCTACAGGAGCGGCCACAATAACCATTGATGGATTGTATACGGATGCTGCATTAACTACAGTTTTTAGTAATTATGCGTTTAGCGCTAATGTTCTTACAATCAATGGACAGAGTACATATTACGTAGCTTACACAATTTCAACTGGAGAAACTGGTGTGCTTTATGTGAAAGGCTCAACTCTTTCATCCACAATATCTGATGGAAGTATCGTGTATATAGACCAGAGTACTACTGTTTCTTCAGCTAGTATAACATTCAATAACATATCATCAACGATATCATCAACAAATACAAGCGTTTATGTTGATGGAGTTTTGGATACTGTAACGTTTTCTGGATCTTCTATAACAATTAATGTTAACGCCATTGTAGTTGGTATGCACACATATACTGTTGATTACACTGTTAATGGATCATATGCAGGTACATTCACATTTTATGTGTATGTGATTGAAGATGGTACGAGTTTTATCATTCCCGATCCATCAATTAACATAACCGTTACATCGTGAGGTTAAAATCATTTAATTCAGGGGCTTCGGCCCCTTTTCAATTTATTTAATATAACGAAGGAGTAACAAAAATGAGAACTAAATTAGTCCTGACTCTAGCGGTCCTGTGCCTGATGTCATCGATCATCGTCGTATCTAGCGACAGCATTGCTGTTGCTGACGATAGTGAGGATGACAGCAGTATCACGACCATAGAGGCATATGCATCAGAGTTCGTGCTTTCCGATTCTAATAACATCGGATATATGGCAAAATGGGAGATCAGTTTTACTTCTGATTTCTCTACGATAGAGGATTCCTCTACAGATAATACGTACACATACACATATCCAAATGATACTGGCTATTTCTATGTGAAAGAATACATTTCGACATCCATGACATATGATGAGGAACACACTAAGTCCTCTGTTGTCAAGGTTTTGGTCCTCGGTCCAGCTCCAATAATTACATTGGATACCATGGACGGTAAAACCTCTGAGACGATGAAACTTCCATATATAGTTGGAAGTGGCGGTACCGTTTCATTGCCGACCCCAGAACGTGACGGCTATATCTTTGCTGGTTGGTATTACGATGCATCGTGTACCCAGAAGTTCGATTCTTCTGTCACCATAGTCTCTGATACAACTCTGTATGCGTCATGGGTACAGTCAACAGACGTCGGTGGCTCTTCTGATCTTACCAAGACAATAATTCCAATTATAATAATTGTTATTTTGCTTCTGGCATTCATATTATTCTTGTTCTTTAGGAGACGCAAACAAGAGGAAGAGGAGAAAAAAGATTGAGGATGTATGCGGACCTTAGGGTTCGCATACATCAAATTATTTGAGATTCTGTTAATTATAGTTTAGATTTTTTGCAAAGAAGAGACTATGTAATAGGGGGTACAAAAGATGAAAAAGAAAGCTTTATTAAAATCAGCTTTAGTGATCTCTGCCCTGATCATGGCTTCTTTGAGTTTGACAGTTGTATACATGGACGATGAGGAATATTGTTCTGATGCTGCTGTCGGAGATAGTTTTGGTGTATTGACCTCGGATGGAGTGACCATTAGGTATGTAGTAACTTCCAGTAATACAGTGAAAGTTGGAAATGATAGCTGGAAAGGTGCATTTTATTATTCTTCTGATCGGGGATGGACAGGAAGTGTTACAATACCCGCTACCGTTTCATATGGTGGTGTAACATATAATGTAACTGAAATAAGTGGAAGTGCATTTCAGAGTACAAGCATAGCTTCATTGATAATAGGGTCTAGTGGCAGTAATGTTAATTTAAACAATATTGGGTCTTCTTTCTATGGTTGTTCGTTAAAATCACTAACAATATATGGTTCAGTAAATACAATAAGCGGTAATGCATTTCAATCCTGTACTAATTTATCTTCCATTGATATTACTGGTTCTGTGGGTATTATTGGAGGAGGTGCTTTTTCAGGATGTACTTCTTTAAGCACTCTCACTGTTGGTGGGTCTATTACCACAATAAGCGGTAATGCATTTCAAAATAGCAGTTTATCTTCTGTGATGATAACTGGATCTGTTAATACAATATCAAGTGAAGCATTTGGTGGTCTAACATCTCTTAAGACATTTTATGTTGGAGGAAATGTGACGACTATAGGAAATACTGCCTTTCGTGGTTGTACTGGCTTGCAATCATTTACGGTTAACGGAACAGGTACAATCAGTTCGATCGGAAGCAGTGCATTTCAATCTTGTACTTCTTTGAGTACATTCTATGTTGCTGGATCGATAGGGGATATCTATTCCAACGCTTTTCAATCAACTAGCACCCCATTCACATTTACAGTTTTAGGAAATATTACTACAATAGATTCAAGTGCTTTTTATAGTTCTTCCATTCAATATTTTACAGTTGAAGGTACAGTCACTACAATTCAAAACAATGCATTCCAATCCTGTACAAGCTTAGTATCTGTAAATATGGGGTCCATTGGTTCTATAGGAATATGGGCTTTTGGAGGATCAACATTGACTTACATCACTTTATCAAATACCACTAATGTCGCATCTGATTCGTTTCAAAGTAGTCAATTAACTGAGGTATATATTACAGGTGCAGGGACGAGTTCTTCTAGCAGTCTAATAAGTAAATATTTTTCATCTTCAACTTGGTCCATTGGGAATAAAACAGTCAATACATTGATCCTTGATGATGTTTCTAACATATCTAGCGTAGGCAATGGTGGAACAGTAGTCTATTATGATAAGTCAAACAACTCTTGTTCAACATATACTTATGTTAATGGTTCTTGGGTAGTATCCTCGGCCACTACAACAGTAGTTATAGTTTTCGAGCCGCAGTCAGATTCAGTATCCGTATCGTCTACAATAATCTCTTCAGGTTCCACTGTTACATTTCCGGCCGTCTATAAAGTAGGTTATGAATTGATAGGTTGGTTCTCTCTGCCTTCAGGAGGTGTTCAATATACAGAATCTACGGTTTTCACAACGAATACTGTCATCTATGCACATTGGAGGTCTACAACTACAATCTATTATGATGTCACATACGATGTCAATGGAGGGTCGGTCGCCGCTCCCACTCAGGAAGCTGTTGCCGAAGGTTCCACGTTCACAGTTGCTTCATATTCGGGAACCAAGGCAGGATACATATTCTCAGGATGGTCCAATGGTACGAGCATATATCTTGTTGGCTCCACTTATACCATGGGGACATCCGATGTCATCCTTGTAGCAGTGTGGACGGTTGTGACATATACGGTCACATACGATGTCAATGGAGGATCTGAAGCCGCTCCTATCCAATCTGCCGTATCCGAAGGTTCCACGTTCACAGTTGCTTCATATTCGGGAATTAAGGTTGGATATACGCTTATTGGATGGAATGATGGTACAAACACGTACTCTGTAAACTCTACTTACACAATGGGAACATCCAATGTGATATTGACTGCAGTTTGGTTCGATGAGTTGAAATTCGTAATTCCGGTCTGTACAACTGTGGATGAGGCCTACGAGGCTGATAATTACGTCGTGAATATTTCTACAGGTGTCAGTGATATGTATATTTCATATAGCAACACCTATGGTGCCAATATAGATGTGGCATATAGTGATGGAGTCATATCTTTGACGATCAACGATCATTCTGTGAGTGGTTCTTTACCCGTATATATCGTTCTTTCTAATTCTGATGGTACGATAATTGTAGATTATTACATACAAATTAATGTATTATCAGATTCTTACTTTATAGTACCTGAATTAATTAATTGAAATCATATATTATCGATTCATCATAAATTTAGGTATACCAAAATTATATATACTTTTTAGGCATTCCTAAATCTAGGTCTGGTAAACCTAGGGACGATCACAATGTTGGAGGAATATCTGATGAAGCATGCGGCACCGACCCTCGCGGGGGTCAAATGCGGCAGTCTTTTTAGGATGGTCCTCGACCTCGATGCCTTACACCAACAAATGTCAAGAATGAACTCCGTATTGAATCACCACGGCGTTAGGGTCATCGTCCTTCGGTCATCGGGCAGGGAACACTTGGTCTATGCATTTAGACCGAGTATGATCAGTGACATCCTGTCCGATGACCGTATTTTCTCTTTCTTATCCGAGAGAGGATATGTCGTCAGTAAGGTCAATCATCTGATCAAATCCTTGAAGGTCAAAATGCAGGGGATACATGGCTTTGTTCACGAGGTCGGCATTTTCCTCGGATATCCGTTGGAGGATGTCATTGGATTCATGGAGAATAAAGGTCTCTGCTACAAGTGCTCTGGATGCTGGAAGGTGTACGGTGATGCCTGTGAGGCACAGAAGATGTTCGGCAAGATAAGAGAATGCAGGAACCTGTATACGAAGGGCTACATAAGCGGTATACCGATAACCGAATTGGTCGCATGATCATCTGATCGATGATCGAACCGTATGAGTATCTGATGTGCCAGTATACTTGGTGAAACTCAATCGTTTTTATACAGATAAAACCATACAAGAACGCCGGATTTCGGAGGTTCAGATATGGCGAAGGAGTGCACGGTCAGAGTGGATGCAGGTGTTTGCAAGATGGTCACGACCATTCACGCTAAGGAGAATGAAATGGGCATGATCGAATTGGACATTCAGAGTGATTGTCCAAATGTACTCAAGATGTCATGGATAGTTGAGCCCGTATCTCCATGGACGGAGGTCGAGGCGGCAATGAACGAGACCGAGGTCTACAAGTGGGCCAGTGATAGACTTCCACATGCAGCGTGTCCAGTTCCATGTGCTATGATAAAAGCAATCGAGGTCGCAGGGGACCTTGGTCTGAAAAGGAATGTCACGATCGAGATCTTGTGATCTGTAGAGACATTGAATTTTTACTGATATTTCGAATTCGGCATTCACGGTTTATTTTTCATCTGTCAGGCATCCCATCTTTATAATCCGAGAGCGATTACGAGTTCCATGAGGCCAGAAGCGGTGGTCGAGGACATTCCGGAGTTCGAGACCGAGGTCATCGGAATAACATGCGTGAACGGTGTACCTTCAGGCATAATCTTCTTTCATGAAGGTATGATGCTGGGCGCGGATTTCACAGAAGAACAGGTGCATGCGACGCCTACGATAGGGAATTATAAGAACCGTCCAGTAACAACGATAAATGCACCGGAAGGAATGTCAGCTGTCGTGAAGGGAAAAAAATTGACACGCAATTATTCAAAGGATTTTCGTATGGTCAGGCAGACCACGACCTCTTTCGAGGTCGTGAGTCTTCGCCGTCATTAATCGAAGTTCATAATCTTCTTGTAGATCTCATGCACCTTGGCAAGCAGGTCATCACAGGTTAGTTCTCCTGAGCTTTGTATTATCGCCGCAACGGATGATCCGCCGCAACCTACTCCTTCCTTGATGTATCCCCATTCATAAGCTTGAAGGCCTTCGTACGGGCTCGATGAGTAATCCATGTTGACATAGACGATCGGAACATTGGGTGATATCGAGTCCATGATCCTTGCATTTGAGGAATTGGGGTCGTTCATCAGCCATCTTGTTGTTCCTTGGAATATATTCCCTACGATAGAAGGTTCCAATTCTATGGCTGCAGCGATCACCGCTGTGAGCTGTGTTCCACCGCCTACGATAACAGGCACATGTTTGGCAGCTCCGATGAGTATTCCTACATTGGCGGGCATCATCGGGTCACCGACACATTCGATGGCTTTCAGCGGGTCGTGTTTCAGATCGCCTATTTTTATAGAGGCTGCTTTTAGAGCATCATTTACGGTCTTGGATTTGAGTTCTTTGGGGTTCTTTGGGGAACTGCTGCTTACGAGGTTCTCTTTTATGATGCCCATGGCCATCATAACGGCCAATGCTGTTGTCGTACCGCCTGCGCAGCTTTCGCTTATCACAACGTAATCGTAACTCTTTGCGAGAAGCTCTCCGAATACTATTCCCATCTCGTATTCTTTTTTGACGTTCTTCACAGACTTGCCGGTGGTAATCTTCTCTCCGCATTCTCCGCCCATATTAATGTAAGGCACGTTAGGTGGGATCTTGCATCCGCCGTTGACTATCAGGTACGGCATCTTAGATAGTTCTAATGCGGCCTGTGTCAGAGTTGCCGGGGTCGGAATGCCTCCTGGATTGATCGGTATTCCCTTCATGCAGACCGTTTTTCCTAAAACGAGAAGTTCCGCATCTGCAGCGGGAGTGAACATTGTCAGTTCAGGGGTGTCCCCTGCATCTGATATGCCTGGTATGGTGGAGGTCAGTGTATTGGCTACTGTGCATGTGAAAATGCCTTTTTTCCCCCAAATACGTGACAGGATTTCCTTGGCGATCTTATCGTTCCCGTATATGCTCAGTGACGGGGGCAGTTCGAATTTTGTCATTTGTTCACCGCTTCAATTCCTCATGATGGTCGGTATGATATCTTTCAGAACGGATACCTCTCCAGCTTTCATGGGAGTTCTTATGTTTGTCCATAACGGAACGTTCATTAATATGTGTTCGCCAGAGACGCATGATGTGCCGTGGTCCACGAAATAAACTATGCGTTCCGTATCGGAGAAATATCTCTCCATGAGGCCGTCTATCTTCTCTAGGACCTTTATTTTCTTCATATGGTCCTTTTCATGACTGTATTCGTCGACCTCATCGAAATGAAGGAAGACATTTCCTTTTTTCAGCGCATCAACGGCTTCGGGCAATCTAGGTTCGATGTTCCTGTGCATTTTTATCTCATATCCGAGAGATGCGGCTACACCTAACGCGGTGGGGCTGCTTGATACTGCGGTCATCTGTTTTATGTAAGGCGGATATTGCCTTCCCAATCTTCCGCATCCCCAAGGATAGTCGGTTATTCCGATCTCATCCTGGACGCTCAATATGAGGTCTCCCAAAGGACCGGGTATTTCGTAGTAGGGGGAATTCCTCGGAGGCGATTGGAGGTCAGGAAGTTCATGATCGTAGTCCATGGTCAGTACTGCTCTTCCGTTGGTGAAGAATTTGATCTCAGGATTGAATTCCTTTAACATATTCAGATGCCTGGATATGTGTTCCACAAGATCCTTTTCATATTTGTCCCCTTCATAGGACCATAATACGGTGTCTCCCTCTATTCTAGCCGGACTGAGACGGAATGCCATGCGGTTATTTTTCATGTTGAGGCCTAAACCCTGCGCCTCAAGTGCCGCTCTTGAGTTCTCAGGTGGATGTCCGGTGAAGAATTCGTTCAGGAATAGTTGTGTGTATCCTCTTCCTGTGGTTGTGAGTTTGAGGTCTGCTTTTGAGTACATGAATGGCATTTCGGCCACCTCGTATGGTTTTTTACCGTTCAATGCGGGATTGGGATCATCCTCCATCCCATCTAGAAGTACGAATAATGTGTTCTTCATTCTACCATCTTCAATGCTATTGCGGCCTGACCGGTCGATATGCCACCGTCACCGTTGGGGACGGAGTTATGGAATATCGGTTCGTGTCCTTTTTTCTTTACCATGTCGGAGAACATCCTGCAGATCGGTTCGTCATAGGATACCCCGCCGGTAAGGCCAATATTATCAATATTTTCTGATTCAGCGTATCGGATCGCATTATCGACCAATTCGTTCATGATGTTGTATACAACAGAGTATGCGATATCGGCTGGACGTTGGCTTTTTTTGATATTTGCGAAAAGATGTGCCGTTCTAATGACACCGTTATCGGTATTTGTTTCGAAACCCTCTATGAGTTCACCATTTGCGATGTATTTTTCAAGTCTCATGGCAGGTTCTCCGTCATAAGTCCTTTCTTTGCATATGTCGAGGGAGTATGCCAGTGCATCCAGTATCCTTCCCATGGATGAGGTCTTTACGCTTTTGTCCATGATCTTTTCTAGAACCGCAGAATCTGATTCGTTGAATGAATTGTTCTCGACACCATTCATCGAATCAATTGCGAATCTTATTCTTCTGAGGTCATAGAGTGCTTTCTCCGACCCGAGCAGAGGTATGTATTCTAGATGTGCCAGTCTTTTGTATTTTTCAAGATCTGCGTAAAGTACCTCTCCTCCCCATGCCTGTCCGTCATCACCGTGGCCAGTACCGTCCAGGGTAAGGAATACTCCGCGATCAATCTGTTTCTCCGCTATCAGAGATGCCGCATGCGCCCAGTGATGTTGTACTTCGATCAATTTTGCATTGTATTCGGTCGCGAAGGTCTTTGCCAATCCACGGTTCACATATCCAGGATGCAGATCCATGGCCACTACCTGTGGTACACAGTTGGTTAGCGAAACATTGAACCTTATTGCCGATTCCAGATATTCCAGCACGCCGATGTTCTCTCCATTGCCAACATATTGTGTGGGATAGACCCTTCCTTTTTTGGCTACGGCACCGGCAAGATTCTCTTGTGCCCCTACTGCGATGACGGAACCTTTGAAATTCGTCTCCAGGAACGATGGTATGCTGCCTCTGGATTTTCTTATGAAGGACCTGTTGTCATCGTATAAGCGGAGAACACTGTCATCTGCTCTGTTGAGGATGGCCTGGTCGTGAAGAAGGTACATGTCCGCTCCGAGCCTCAGTGCTTCGCTGTCACTTGTTATCATTGGTTCACCCGGAGCGTTTGCAGATGTCATTATGAGGGCATCGGCTTGAAGATATTCGAAAAGAAGATGCTGCATTCCGGTGTAAGGAAGGAATATCCCGATATTATCCAATCCCGGGCTTATCTGTTCAGTCAATTTGGTGCATTTTTTCTTTACCAGAACAATTGGTCTGTGGGGTGATTGTAGTTCTCTTCTTTCATTATCCGTGAGCGTGGCGTATCTCTTGGTCGATTCTATGTCGCGGACCATTATGGCGAATGGTTTGTATTTTCTTCCGTACCATTCCCTTATTTCCTTTATGTTGTCCAGGATGCAGCATATGTGCATGCCTCCCCAGCTTTTCGCAATACCGATCATACCGGTATCCAGATTGTTGGCGAACTTCCTTATCGGGTCACCTTTAAGGGGATTTCCATATCTGTCTACAAGATAGTATCTGGGGCCGCAGACCGGACAGCATATTGTCTGATGATGTAGCCTTCTGTCAACAGGATCTGAGAATTCTTGGCTGCAGTGTGGACACATGGGGAAGTTTCTCATCACTGTCTGTTCTCTGTCGTAAGGGAGACCAGATAATAACGTGAAACGTGGGCCGCAATTGGGGCAGGATATGAATGCGTAACTGCTGCGTCTTCCAGCACCTTTCATTTCTTTGAGGCATTTCAAACAAATGGCCGTGTCCGTCGGGATGGAGAAACTATCGGATTCGGATGTGGAATCTAGGATCTTGAATCCGTTGTATTTACTGTCTAGTTCAGAATCAATTTTTTCAATGGATTCAATGCAGGCTAAAGGAGGTCTGTTAATATCAAAATTTTTGAGGAAAAGTTCACCGTCATCAATGTCGACAATCACATCAGAACCGTTGTTCCAGACTGCACCGCGTAATCCTAAAGATGTTGCTACGCGGTATACAGAAGGTCTGAATCCCACCCCTTGGACGGTTCCTTTGAATATTATCCTCATGCACTGGTGGATAGCGTCCACTAAAGATTAATAGTTTCAGGAAAATAAAAATGAAGGTTAAGGGCCCAGTGGCAATCTGGGTTATTGTTTTTAGATCGAGCCGCAGCCTTTCGCAGCATCGATACAGTGGCAATCAGGTTCTTTGATCTTTGGAAGTCCCAGCTCTAGGAGTTTGAGTACTTTTGCAAGACATTCGTTCATGGTCCTTATGACGATCTCAATGGTCACGTCCTCTTCAAACCAACAGTCGTAATCTGTGACTGTCGCGAGACTGCAGTAGCACATACCCAGTTCTCTTGCGAGTTGACATTCTGGTACAACCGTCATGCCGATTATATCGCCGCCTACTGCCCTGAACATCCTGCTTTCTGCTCTGGTGGAGAATCTCGGTCCTTCAATGCATATGTAATTGCCTCCGCGGTGGAATACTATGTCCATCTCCCTGGCGGTCATTGCGAATATGTCATTTAGGTAAGGACAGAACGGATCAGGCATGGAGATATGTACGGTCTTATCGTTGAAATAGGTGTATTTTCTACATTTGGTGAAATCAATGAACTGGTCAGCGATCACCAGGTCTCCTGGTTTGTAGGATTCTGTAAGCGATCCGACAGCACATGCTGAAATGATGAATTCGCAGCCCAGATGCTTAAGTGCCCACATGTTTGCCATGTATGGTACCGATGTTGGAGGGAATTGGTGTTTCTTTCCATGACGGAAAAGGAATGCTACTTCGACACCGTTTATTTTTCCGATCATTATTGGGTCGGAAGGTTTTCCATATGGTGTGTCTGGAAAAACCTCTTTCACGAGTTCAAAGGAGTCTGGATTGTATATACCGGTCCCGCCGATAATTGCAATTTTAGGCATGCTTGATCGATGCATTTGAATGTAATTAATCTATCGCAAACACTTTTGTTTGTTTTTACAGACAATTTATATACTTTGTAGTAGTAACACATAATTATAAAATAGTATTACTACGGGGTGAATTCAAGTCTGTCATGAGCGATTGCGTCGATCTGCATTTATGTCTCCTCATTGGGCGGGTCGTCAACCCGTCCAATGTTCAATAATAAATTTACCTAGGCTGTGCCAGTGTTTCTTTTACGGAATAAATAAGTATCATACCAGCGTTCATATCTCACGTTATCCGTTTGTTATCGGATATCATTCAGGAGGTCGTTTCTGTTGTCCGATGGTAAAGAAAAGTTCTACGATGACCATGCAGAGAATTGGGACAATGAGTCAATGCACGATCCTATGAAAATGGAATATGTCGTGAGGATTCTGGAACTCAAGGGAGGGGAGGACATATTGGATGTCGGTACTGGTACCGGGGTTTTGATACCATATTATGAAAAATCAGGTGTTAGGCATATCAAGGCGATCGATATTTCAGAAAAGATGATATCGGTGGCCAGCAGAAAGTACCCAAAGGCCAGTCATCCTTCTGTAGATTTTTTTATGGAGGACCTTTATGATCTTGAAGAAAAAGGTGTTTATGATATAGTAGTGTGTTATTCGTGTTTTCCTCATTTCAGAGACCAGCCTAAAGCATTGTCAATCTTGTGTTCCACTTTGAAGGAAGAAGGCACACTTGCAGTAGTTCACTCAGATTCTAGAGAGCAGATACAGCACATACATGAGAGTAGAGGTGAACACGTTGCTCATGACCTTCTTCCCGGACTTATTGAAATGAAGAAGATGTTCAATGATGCCGGGATGTCCGTTGTATTCCAGAGGGATGATGACGAGTATTATATCGTCATAGGAAAAAAAAGGTCATCAGAAAGAGGTCTCAGTAAGGAAGAGATGTATTCTTTACTATTGAAGGAATATGATGACATAAAGGACGAAGGTAGAGATGTCTATTTTGATCATATAATCAATGATTATCGTAGAGATATTGGTCCGGAATAAGGATAATATCTTAATGCCTTTTATTTACGTTAACATAATTCAAAGTTACGTTCTCGCGGAATAAAAAATATCATTTAGTGTTACGAACATCAGTAAGAATAATAAGTAACCACTCAATTTAGTGTTCGTGCGCAGGATAGCAATATATGGAAAGGGCGGTATTGGAAAATCGACCACTACTGCAAATGTTTCTCAGGCTTTGGCCGAAAAAGGGCTCCGCGTCATGCAGATCGGATGTGATCCAAAGGCGGATTCAACATCGATGCTTACCAACGGTGTTAAGATCAAGACGGTCCTAGAACTCATAAGGGGCGATCAGGAACCGGAATTGCAGGACATCGTTCACATTGGCAACGGTGGCGTTCTTTGTGTGGAGTGCGGAGGGCCTAAACCTGGAATGGGGTGCGCTGGCAGAGGCATAATTGCCGCATTCGAGAAACTCGAAGAGTTGGATGCTATGGATGTTTACAGACCAGACGTCATACTCTACGATGTATTGGGTGATGTGGTATGCGGCGGGTTCGCCATGCCAATTAGGAATGGTTATGCGAATGATGTTTTTATTGTGACATCAGGGGAAATGATGTCCCTGTATGCTGCAAATAATATCGCTGAAGCTGTGCGGAATTTCTCGCCGGGGGGATATGCCAAGTTGGGAGGACTCATTCAGAACTCTCGTAATGTGGAGTCCGAGGATGAGGTCATATCCAAGGCAGCGAAGGAGATCAGTACAGAGGTCGTTGCCTGTATACCGCGGGACCCATCGGTCCAAAGATGTGAATCCATAGGAAGCACAGTCGTTGCTGGAGAACCGGATTCGAAACAGGCAGATGCGTACAGAAGACTTGCATTTGAATTACTGGTACGTTCCCAGGACGTGTCAGGAGGAATGAGATTGGGAATTACAAAGGTAAAGGGGTGTTGTGATGAGTAAGGCTGTTTTGATCGTAGGACATGGTTCCAGGTTGATGTTCAACAAGATGACGATGGAGGCTCAGGCAGAGGTCCTCAGAAATATGGGCCATGATAACATATACATAGGATTCAACGAGACATCTATGCCTTCGATAGAGGATGCGATGTTGGAGATGGCCTCTGATGGAGTGGATGAGGTAGTAGCTCTTCCTTTCTTCATTGCATCAGGTCTGCACATGACACGTGATATCCCTCCGAAACTTGGGCTTCCCAAAGGGATGTCGGAGGCAGTGACCGACATCGATGGAAAGAAGATGCTGGTACATTTTGAGACGCCCTTCGGAGAGGATCCCAATCTGACGGACATATTGTGTGAGAAGATAGAGGAGATGTCATCCGGAAAGGGCAAGAGAGGCATAATGGTCATGGGCCATGGTTCCAGACTCAATTATAATTCAGACATAATGGAGCTGAATGCCGCACGTCTGAGAAATAGGGGATACGAGAACATTTACGTGGGGTACAACGAGTTCAACGATCCGAGGATAAGCGATACGATAGAGAGAATGAAGAAGGACGGGATGGATGAGATAATAGCTCTTCCTTTGTTCATTGCATCCGGTGCACATCTGTCGGAGGACATTCCTGCAGGCCTTGGAATACCAGAAAGGTGCAACTGCGCTTATGTGGAGTACAAAGGCAGGAATGTGGCGATCAAGTATGCCACTCCAGTAGGAGGGGACCCCCGTCTTTGCAAAGTACTCGACAAGAAGATATCGAAATATTACTGAGTTGATGGTATGAAGATCCTAATTCTTGATTCGATACACGGGGCGGACATCCTTTCTGAGAAGTATATCGCGAGGGGAGACAGTGTGACCTGTGTCGATGTATACAAAAAGGCCATTCCCGAGGTCATAGAGAGCATAAAGAGGACAGGTGCAAGATCATTGGATACTGTTCCGGCGGAGAAATTCGATCTTGTCGTTATGCCTTGCCATTGTCCAGATGTTTTCCTGCAAACTTGCACTTACGAAAAGAGGATATATTTCTTCGATGCGGTCCGTGAGTTCATCGATGACAGCAGATATAGGATAGAGATAACAGGTGCCAAAGGAAAGACAAGCACATGCTTCCTTTTAGCGACCATATTGGGACTTGAAGGAAAGAAGGTGTTCCTCCACACATCCAGAGGTCAGGGGCCCTGGGAGAAAGGAAAATTGAAGATAACTGATAAACGCAGTATCGCTCCAACATCCCTTTTGACATTGCCGAAGGGAGATTATGACGTCATGATCTGTGAGGTCTCGCTGGGAGGTTCTGGTAAGGCCAATATCGCGGGTATAACGAATCTTGCTGTCGATTACGGTATCGCTGCCAACACGAGGTTGGCTTCCGAGGCCAAACGTTCCATTCTTACAGATGGCATCAACGTGGTAAAAAGGTCAGAGGTGTTGATGTGGGAGCGTTATGAGATGGGTAATTGTATCGGATACGGGGATCGTGTGGAGATCCTAGGTAAACCTGAGTTCGGAAAGCCTTTGAAAGCTGTTCTGCACTATATGGGAGATACGGAATTCGAGCTTTCTGGAGGATATCTGTCACTTGGTTACTTGGATTCCATGAATATGGCTGCAGAGATGTGCCGTTGCATCGGGATTTCCAAGGAAGCGGTCTTGAAGGCTTTGATGACATTCAAAGGGGTCCCTGGGCGTGGCGAGATCTTCGAGAAGGATGGTGTGAGGTATGTAATGGAAAGGAATCCAGGAATATCTCCAATATCTGTTGATTGGACATTAGGCATTTTGAACAAGATGGATGTTCTTGATAATGCAGTGATGATCGTGGATCCAGTAAGCAGGAAGGTCTGTGACAAGATGGATGCAGAGGAGATAGGCAAGGTTGCTGAGAAGTATGGAGTTTCTGCAGTATTTACCAACGGAGACGGTGCGCGCCCCGAATTGCCAAAAAGATTCGATACGGTAATAGAGTTCGTAAAAGAGGGCTATCAATGAAGGACAAGATGATCCATCCCCGTCCTAATCCGATAATCGCCGCGATGTACACATTAAGGGATATGGATGTGGACGTTGTTGTGATACATGGTCCGGCTGGATGCGGATTCATGGCCTCCAGGATGTTGGAGGAGGCGGATGTCAGAGTGGTAACATCGGGTATGAGAGATGACGATCTCATATTCGGTGGTGCGGATTCTTTGATCGAGACATTAAAAATGGTGAAAGAGGCCTTTGATCCCAAGACCGTGGCAGTTGTGGGTACATGTGCCAGCATGATAATCGGTGAGGATATGACTGCGGCAATAGCGAAGGCCGATATAGGGTGCACTGTATTCGCAGTGGATTGTCATGGTTGCATGGGAGATAACACGAGAGGTGCGATCAAGGCCCTGCAGTCTGCCAAAGATGCAGGCATAATAACTCCTGAAGAGACTGAAAGGCAGATATCTTTAATGAGGTCTGCAACCAGACTTGAGAAACAAGTAGGAATGGCCAGCAGAGGATATATTTCTCCGGACAGGGGGCCTACCAAACTCAATGTTTGCAGAAAGATAATCGAGACATTCAGAAATGGTGGCAAGGTCGCGGTCGTCATTATCGCAAAGAAAGAACTGGCTTATCGTTTTGCGGATATGTTCCTCGCGGTTGAAGAAGCAAAGAGAAAGTTGGGAGGCAGTACGTTCTATGCTGCAAATCTAGATGGGAACATCGGGCTTCCTAGGATCAGGAGATATTGCAGCGATATAATTTCAGACCTCAATGAAAAAGGGGTCGTCATGGATGCGATCACAGGAGGATTGGACGAATACGCAATCAAAGGTGCGGAGACAAGAGCCGTTGTAGATAGGTCAGGATCCGATATGACGGTCATACTCGGGATATGTCACGCCTATCCTGGACTTTCCAAAGAATATGCACTCATCACCGATCAGCCAAGGGAACTTGCGAATTATCTTTCTCAAGGATTGAATGCCGTAGGGGAGATATCCAGTCATTCAATGGTCATGGGAACACATCATATAATCCATCTGGAGACCGCCGATACATTGCGCGAGCTCTTGGAGGAAAACAGATGAAAGGCCTGATAATAGCTGGTGCTGGCAGCGGCGTTGGAAAGACATCGGTGACCACAGGAATACTTTCAAGACTTTCTAAGAATTACAAGGTTCAGGCTTTCAAAGCAGGACCGGATTTCATCGATACGATGTATCACGCGGCTGCAACCGGCAGACCTTCTAGGAATCTAGATTCTTTCATGATGGACGACGATGTGATAAGGAATCTTGTAGGGTACGCATCAAAAGATGCAGATCTATGCATCGTCGAGGGCGTAAGAGGACTTTATGAGGGATTCTCCGGTGATGACGACCTAGGTTCCACAGCATATTTGGCAAAGCTTCTCGGGTTTCCAGTCATATTGGTTTTGGATGCGAGATCGCTGACCAGAAGTGCGGCCGCGATAGTCAACGGATTCAAAATGTTCGATCCAGATGTGAATATTGCCGGAGTGATCCTCAATAAAGTATCAGGCGGACAGCACAGAGATAAACTGGACATCGCGATGAGGACATATACCGACGTGAAAGTGGTCGGTATGATACCAAAGGATGATTCCAATGTTCTGGAACAGAGATATCTGGGACTTAGGACATTGTCCTCGTTCACACATAAAGAGATAACGCCATTAGAATCGTTGACCTCTTCTCTCGACCTTGATACCTTGATGGATATAGCCGAGCATTCAGAAAGCGACCTCTGTACAGATTCACCGTATGTCCAGAGAAAATCAGATGTAAAAGCGGCCGTTCCAATCGACGATTCATATTGTTTCTATTACAAAGAGAACATCGAATGTCTTGAGGCGTCCGGTATGAAGGTCCGCACGTTCAGGCCCACTGAAGGTGATCCTTTGCCCGATGCCGATGTCTATTACCTCGGCGGAGGATATCCAGAACTCTACGCGGATAAGCTTTCTCAAAATACTGATTATCTTCAGGGTCTAAAAAGTGTGTCCGAAGAGGGAAAGGTGGTCTTCGGAGAATGCGGTGGACTAATGACCATGTGCAAGGATCTGATAGATAAGGAAAGGAGAAGATTCCCAATGGCAGGGATCTTCGATGCGGATGCAGACATGACGAACATACGTCATGGTCCGACATATGTGGTCGCAGATGCCATTGACGGAAATCCTCTTTTCAATGGAAGGGTCAAAGGCCACGAGTATCATTATTCCGATGTATTCACAGGTAAAGATCCTAAGTTTGGATATGATGTGATCCGCGGAATGGGGATCGTGAACAAGAAGGACGGGCTATTTGTTAGGAATTCTCTTGGTTCGTACATGCACCAACATGCACTGTCGACGGATGATTGGGCAAAAGGTATCGTGGAGGCTGTAAAGTGATGTACATATTTACAGATAATTGTTATACAAACTGTCAATTAGATACTTTACATGCATCCAATAGGA
Organism: Candidatus Methanogranum gryphiswaldense; assembly: GCA_019262145.1. Taxonomy (NCBI): domain Archaea; kingdom Methanobacteriati; phylum Thermoplasmatota; class Thermoplasmata; order Methanomassiliicoccales; family Methanomassiliicoccaceae; genus Candidatus Methanogranum; species Candidatus Methanogranum gryphiswaldense. The sequence continues at coordinate 455,697 of CP076745.1, forward strand.
ACACGTTTAAATTGAGTAATTGTAATAAAAAACTTGATTTGTTATCAAAAAATGCTGAATATAATGGAAAATAAGCTAAATTTAACGTTGGTCGTATGTACCAACTTATATAGGTCTCAATTGATACCATTTGTGGTAGTAAATTGACGCATAAGTCAATGTGGTGGTAACATGATTTCATTCATAGGTGCAGGGCCGGGCGATCCGGAGCTATTGACGTTGAAAGGAAAAAAGCTCATCGACGATGCGGATGTCATCGTGTATGCAGGGTCTTTGGTGAATCCTGCGGTACTTTCTGATGCTAAGCCGATGGCAAAGATCTACAATAGCGCAACGATGGATCTCAACGAGGTCATCGAAGTAATGAGCGTTGCAGAGAAGGCTGGCAAGAAAGTGGTACGTGTTCATACGGGAGACCCCGCGATCTATGGAGCGATCAGGGAACAGATGGATAGGTTGGACTTGCTCGGTATCGGATACGAGGTAGTGCCCGGTGTCAGTTCTGTCTTTGCCTGCGCGGCCGCATTGAAAAAAGAGTTCACCCTACCCAAGGTCAGTCAAACGGTCATACTAACTAGAATGGAGGGGCGCACTCCCATGCCCCCGAAGGAGAACCTCAGAGATCTGGCAAGCCATCATGCAACAATGGCGATATTTCTCTCAATAGGTTTTCTCGATGAGATGACGAAACAACTCATCGAAGGGGGATATTCTCCCGATACACCTGTTGCTGTGATATACAAGGCCTCATGGCCCGATCAGAAGATCATAATTGGAAAGATCAGCGATATAGAACAGAAGGTAAAAGATGCAAAGATCACAAAGACAGCGCTCACTCTTGTTGGAGATTTCCTTGGCGATGAGTATGAACTTTCCAAATTATACGATCCCGCATTCACGACAGAATTCCGCAAGGGAAAGGTGAATTGAATGACCAGGGGAAGGCTTTCTGTCGTTGGTTTTGGTCCTGGCGCATTGGAGAATATGACGATCAGGGCTGAGAGGACGATAAGATATGCCGATGCGGTGATAGGCTATACCGCATACATCGACATGATCAAAGGTTTCTTCCCTGCAGACAAGGAGTACATCTCCACTGGAATGATGAAAGAGGTCGAACGCTGCAAGAGGGCCGTTGAGGAGGCCATGAAGGGAAGGAATATCGCCATGGTAAGCAGCGGTGATTCTGGGATTTACGGCATGGCAGGCATAATCTATGAGGTTGCCGAGGAGATGAAGGCGGATATCGAGATAGATGTAGTGCCAGGCATGACGGCCGCATCGACAGCAGCATCGGTATTAGGTGCTCCATTGATGCACGATACTGCGTTCATAAGCTTGTCCGATCTGATGACGCCCATGGACCTCATAATGAAAAGAGTGGATTGTGCTGGACAGGGTGATTTCGTCATTGCGATTTACAATCCTAGGAGCAAGAAGAGGACAGATCACCTTGACAGAGCAGCAGACATACTCATGAGATATCGTTCCCCAGATACCCCTGTAGGAATAGTCAGGAATGCAGGAAGAGAGGGAGAGGAGAAACAGATAACGACCCTCGAAAAAGTGAAGGATGCTGACGTGGATATGTTCTCTATCGTCATCATCGGCAATTCAAATACATTCGTCTCCAACGGCAGGATGATCACGCCTCGCGGTTACAGGGAAAAAGGGCGTATGGATAAGGTGTTGTGAATGTCTGGAAAGCTTTACGGCATAGGTGTGGGACCCGGAGACCCAGAGCTGCTTACGCTCAAGGCAAAGAGGATAATAGAGAAATGCGAAGTACTCGCGATACCCACCAAAGGTGAAGGGGAGAAAAGCACCGCTTTCGATATCATAAAACCTGTGACCGACCTCAAAGATAAGAAGATAATCGAGGTCGTATTCGAAATGAGCAAGAATGCCTCGGATTATTGGAAATGTGGACAGATCGCAGGAGATGTAATAATCAAAGAGCTGGAACAAGGACATGATGTCTCCATAATCACTTTGGGAGATGTATCGATATACAGCACATACATGTATCTGGAACATTACGTTCGTGGAAAAGGATTCGATACAGAGATAGTTCCAGGGATACCATCCTTCTGCAGCGGTGCGGCCCTAGCTGGAATACCGCTGACACTCGGGAACGAGGGGCTCGCCATAGTTCCTTCTGCCAAGGACAATCCGCTTGTGGGCGAGGCATTGGACAGATTCGATAACATCGTGATAATGAAGGCAGGCAAGAGCATAGAGAAGATTGCCAACATGATGAAGGGAAGGAACGTTCCTCTGGAATGTGCCACGATAATACATAATGTTGGAATGGAGGATCAGTATGTAGGTCCTATCGATCTCAATAGAGAGTATGGTTATTTTACTACGGTCATAATAAAAAAGGGAAATATGAGAGCCTGAGGCGAAAAAATGGACAATTCTAACAAGATGGCACCAATATTCATATCCTCCGGAGACAGGAAGATCGTGATCTTTGGCGGAGGCAAGGTGGCTCTGAGGAAATGCAGGCACTTCGATGGGTTCAAGATAAAAGTAGTTGCAGAGGACGTCCTTCCTGAATTCAAGGAGATCGCTGAAGAGATCCTGATCTCAAAGATAGACGAGGATTCCATATCTCAGAACATCTCGGATGCGTTCATGGCTGTTGCAGCTACAAATGACAAAAGACTTAATGGAAAGATAAGGGACATAGCGATAGCATGTGGCGTATTGGTGAATTCCGCACACGGCGGGGGAGATGTGCTGATACCATCCGTCCTTGAAAAGAGGAATTATACAGTGACAGTATCGACAGGAGGAAAGGTCCCGGCATTCCCCCCTTACGTGGTTGAGAGATTGGACCCATTCTTGGATGAGAGTTACGACCTCATGATGGACCTCATGATGGACCTGAGACCGATTGTGATGGACAGTATTTCCAGTCAACAGGATCGTGCCGATTATCTAGCCCGTGTGCTCAGGGATGAGGATGTCTGGAAATGTCTTCGTGGACACGATCTCAAAGGTGCGATGGAGACAGCGAAAAGGATAGGCGATCTGCAATGATAGTGAGTCTACACGTGACCCACACATCTGCAGGTAACGTCTCAGGTCTGAATGAGATAATTCCTGCACTCGAGAAGAATATCAATGAGTGCATAGGTGCAATGGATTTTGTTCAAGAGTATGTCGTTGTGAGGACATGTAATCGTTTCGAGGTCTACACATCCACTTTTGATAATGAGATGGCCAAGAAGGCTTTCAGGAGCATAACACGCCGGAGCATACCATATTCTCAGGATGAGCAATTGTCATTCATCTTGGAAGGCAACAAGAGCGTTGCTCATCTTTTTAGAGTGGTATGTGGGTTGGACTCACTCATAGTCGGTGAGGACCAGATACAGCACCAGGTGAAGGAATCCTATCTCAAGGCAAGGGAGGACGGTCATGCAAATATAATGCTGGCTTATCTGTTCGATCATGCATTGATAGTAGGAAAGAGGGTCAGATCGGAGACTGCTTTGAATAAAGGTGCTGTCTCGGTCGGTTCCGCTGCGGTGGAACTTGCAGAGCAGAAGATTGGGTCGCTTTGCAACAAGACAGTGACAGTATTGGGTGCTGGTGATATGGCATCCGTCATTGCTAAGAATCTCGTAGGAAAAGGTCCGAAGGCGGTATTCGTTTCTAACCGTACATTGGAACATGCAAAGGAATTGGCAGGACAGTTGAATGGAACGGCCATCACTTTCGATCATAAAGTAGAGGCCATAACGGACAGCGATCTGGTCCTTGTAGCTACGTCTGCGCCTCATGTGGTGATAAGGAAGGCCGATATCGAGGTGGCCATGAGGGACCGTATGGACCGCAAGCTCCTTATGATAGACGTTTCGGTACCGAGGAACATCGCCCAGGATGTGGTAGAGGTCGAGAATGTTGAGGTAGAGACCATGGACTCTCTACAATCGATAGCAATGGAGAACGTTGCCCGCAGGACAGCTGAGATCTCAGAAGCTGAGCACATCATAAACGAAGAGCTTTCTAAGATGGACAGGGAGCGCAAGGAGAAAGCGGCCAATGCAATAATCCGCGAATTGAGTATAAAATTCGCAAGTATAAAGGACGAGGAGGTTGCCCAGGCAAAATCCAGAGCTCTTGCCAATCCAGATATAAATTCGATCCTGGAAGATCTTTCCAGAGCATTGGTAAGTAGTATAACCTCGGAATTGTTTATCAATCTTAGACAGGCATCAAGAAACGGAGATTTCGAGGCCTGCAATACAGCTAAGACACTTTTCGGTTTGGAGGACGATTGAAATGTTATATCCGCAAGTACGTTTGAGAAGGCTTAGACAGAGCCAGAGAATTAGAGACCTTGTAACTGAAACGAGACTAGATCCAGCCGAATTCGTTTATCCTTTATTCTTCGATGCGAACATCAAGGCTGTGAAGATGACGGGTTCGATGCCTGGGGTCAAGACCTATCCTCTTTCAGGATACAAAGAGATAGCTAGTGAGGTCCAATCTGCGGGTGTTAATTCCGTATTGGTCTTCGGCATACCAAAGAAAAAGGACAGCGTAGGTTCGGATGCCTATTCTGATTCTGGTGTTGTGCAGGAAGCCATTAGGGGGCTAAGGTCGTGTTCAGATCTTTTGATCATCGCAGATCTCTGCATGTGCGAATACACCGATCATGGCCATTGCGGTTTACTCGACGAATGTGGACATGTCGAGAACGATACCACTATTGAGATATATGGTAAGATAGCCGTTTCCCAGGCAAAGGCAGGTGCGGACATCATAGCTCCAAGCGGCATGATGGACGGACAGATAGCCGCGATAAGGTCAGCTTTGGACGAGGCTGAATTTGAGAATGTGCCCATAATGGCATACAGTGCCAAATTCTACAGCGCATATTACGGTCCCTTCAGAGATGTGGCCTGCTCTGCACCCGGAAAGGGGAACAGGGCAGGATATCAGATGCCTTGCGGTAACAGGAAGGAAGCGATGCGTGAGATCGATCTGGACGTTGCCGAAGGGGCAGACATCATAATGGTAAAACCTGCAGGCCCCTATCTAGATATAATCAGAGAGGCTGCCGATACGTTCGATCTTCCTATTGCGGCATACCAGGTGTCTGGCGAGTATGCAATGATCAAAGCAGCTGCGAACAACGGATGGATCGATGAAAGCAGGGTTATGATGGAATCATTGCTTGCTATCAAAAGAGCAGGTGCCGACATCATAATAACGTATTTTGCGTTGGATGCGGCCAAGAAATTGAGGGATCGTAATGAATGATCTCAGATCGCAACAGATGTATGCGGAATCCAGTAAACTCACTCCGGGAGGGGTATCGAGTCCTGTACGTGCATTCGCACCAAATCCTCTGTTCATGAAGAGTGGAAAAGGATGCATGATAACTGATGTGGACGGTAACGAATACATCGATCTTTGCATGGCATACGGCCCTTTGATCACCGGTCATGCATGTAAGCGTGTGATGGATGCAGCTTCGGGGCAGATAGCCAAAGGCACGATATACGGTGCCCCTTCCGAGCCTGAACTGAACATCATAAAAAGACTCTGTCAGATAGTGCCATCTTTTGAGATGGTGCGTCTGGCCGCTTCTGGTACGGAATCCACCATGCATGCCATACGTTTGGCCAGGGGGTTCACTGGAAAGAACGGCGTGGTCAAAATGAATGGTGGTTTCCACGGAGCGCACGATGCGGTTCTCGTAGCTGCCGGTTCTGGTTCTGCACAGAGCGTTCCCGGTTCCAAAGGTGTGCCGTTAGATGTTGTCAAGAACACGTACATCGTAGAATACAACGATCCGCGGATGTTGAGTGATCTTCTTGAAAAGAACAAGGATATCGCATGTGTGATAATGGAACCAGTGTTGGGCAATGTAGGAGTTGTCCCTCCGCATATGAATTATCTTCGTGAGGTTAGAAAGATCACAATGGAACATGGCGTGATACTTATTTTTGATGAGGTCATCACTGGTTGCAGACTTTCGGAAGGTGGTGCGCAGAAGCTTTACGGCGTGATTCCAGACCTTACCACCATGGGTAAGATCATAGGTGGAGGTTTCTCGGCCGGTGCATTTGGAGGAAAGAGGGAGATAATGGAGAATGTAGCTCCTGCCGGAAAGGTATATGCAGCAGGTACTTTGGCCGGTAATCCGGTCAGTGCCGCGGCAGGCCTTGCACAGATAGATTATATGCGTAGCAACCAGAGATATCTTACGTTAAATCAGAACACCGACAGATTAGTTACTGCTCTGAGGGATTCGATGGAGGACCGTAAGGTCTCAGGCTGCATACAGTCCGTAGGGTCGATGTTCTCTGTTTATTTCGGGCCTAGCAGCGTTTCCAATGGGAAGGAGGCACAGAATGCAGATAGGGAAAAATTCACAAGATTGTTCGCATACATGCTCAAGCGGGGTGTCTATCTTCCCCCATCCGCACTCGAAGTGGAGTTCATGTCTGTAGCCCACGATGAAAAGTCGATCAACAGGATAATCGAGGCATTTGACGGCTTCCTGAAAGAGGAGGCACGTCAATGAGGATCGGGTCCAGAGAGAGTAAGCTCGCAATGAGGCAGACGGACATGTTCGTCAATGCCATGAGGGATGCAGGTTGCGAGGAGGATTTCAGTATCGTCGGCATAAAGGCACTGGGGGACATAGATCTCACATCTCCTTTGGATAAGCTCAATAACATCGGTGCATTTGTCAGGGAATTGGATGAGGCGATAATGAACAAGGAGATAGACATCTCTGTGAATTCTTTGAAGGACATACCTATCGATGTAAATCATAAATTGATCATTGGCGCCATAATGAGAAGGAATGCCGTCGAGGACGTGATCCTTCCATGTCGTTTAGAAGACCTTAGGGAAGGAGCAGTGGTAGGTACTGCATCAGTGAGAAGAATGGCCCTTTTGAGGTCTATAAGGCCGGATATAAAGACGGTCTCTCTTCGTGGAAACATACATACGCGGTTATCAAAATTGGATTCCGGAGAATGCGACGCGATAATACTTGCGAAGGCCGGTCTGGAGCGCATGGGTATCGATAGGCCGATGTTCACAATGGACCCAACGTACTTCGTGCCCGCACCCGCTCAGGGAGCCATAGCAATTGAATGCAGGACCGACGATACGGAGATCAGAAACAAACTCATGCTTATCGATGATAAGGTCACCAGAGAATGTGTGACGATAGAACGTTCCATTATGAGGGCGTTGGGAGCAGGATGTTCGTCGCCGGTCGGCATCAATGTAAGGAAATTGATCAAAGGATTCAATGTAAGGGCGGTATCGTTCGCATTCACGGAAGAACCTGTGAGGCTTGATGTTGTGATACCTCATGAGTATAACGACACTCAGATCCTGGCGATAGCTGATCATTTAAAAGGAATTAATAAGGAGCTGGTACTTTGACAGGAGCGGTATATCTAGTGGGGGCAGGTCCCGGAGACCCAGGCCTTATGACGATCAGAGGAATGGAACTTGTAAGGCAAGCGGATGCGGTCGTTTATGATGCATTGGCCAATCAGGATATCCTGAAAGAATGCAAAAAAGGTGTAGAGCTGATCGATGCAGGTAAACGCGGAGGGAATCACACACTCACGCAGGCTCAGACCAATTCCAAACTTGTGGAGTTGGCATCCCAAGGCAAGATAGTTGTCCGTTTGAAGGGCGGGGACCCGTTCATGTTCGGCAGAGGGGCGGAGGAAGCGGAGGAACTGAAGAATGCTGGATTGGAGGTACACGTAGTGCCAGGAATATCATCTACGATATCTGTTCCGGAATTGGTTGGCATACCGGTCACTCACAGGGACCACACTCCATTGGTGACATTCCTAACTGGACACGAGAAGGACGATCGTGGCAAGGACAGGATCGATTGGAGAGGTCTTGTCAATGGTCATGGCACATTGGTCATACTAATGGGAATAGGCAATGCAGGATACATTTCATCAGAACTTATTGCAGGTGGCATGGATCCAGATATTCCAGCTGCGATCATCACTAATGGTTCTACTCCGAAACAGAGAGTAGAGATGACCGTCGTATCGAAATTAAAGGAAACTATTGATAGTAAAGGCCTAGAGGCTCCTGGCATAATGGTCATAGGTAGTGTTGCCAAGCTCCATGATGTACTCGGTGACCTCAGATGACGACCGTGGCTTTTACCAGGCCGGCCGATAGAATAGCCGATTCGGTAAAGGCAGCGGAAGATATGGGTCTAGTGGCGATCGCTGCGCCGTCATTGGAGGTCATGGATGGACATCAGGATGATTATGATGACGCTGAGAGGTTGCTTTCCAGCAGAAAGGTGGATTATGCGATCTTCGGATCCGGGACAGCTGTGGATAAATGCGTGGAAAGATTCGGCAGAGATGGATTTATAAAATTGTTCACTGGGTCTGTCATTGTGGCGATAGGTCCGAATACTGCAGCAGTACTGCGTAAGTCGGGTGGAATTGAGCCAAAGATCATGCCTGTCAACGATCACAGTTCTTATGGACTGGTGAATTCTCTAGGAAAGGATGTGAATGGTAAGACCGTGATGCTGGTACGTTCCGACAGCGGTTCGGATGTTCTTCTTGATGGTCTGAAGGATAACGGTGCTAACGTAGTGGAATTTGCTGCGTACAGGTTAAAAGAAGTTGGAATGACAAATGATCTGATGCGCATAATGGACGGTCTCGAGGACGGTTCTATCGATGTGATGGCATTTACAAGTCCGATGTCTGCTGAATCATTCATTGGATTGCTGGATCAGAGATACGGTCATAGTAAGGCCGCAATGATGATGGATAAGGTAAAGGTGGCTGCGATAGGAAAACCCACATCCCTTAGATTGCAATCATTAGGTCGCGTTCCTGATATCGTTCCGGAGAAAACTACTTTCTTGGATATGCTTCAGGCGATAAAGGATCATCAGAAGTAATGGTCTAAATTAATTTTATTTGTACGATGGATGATTTATAAGATTGTTATGGTCAAACATAACAATATCAATTTTCTGGTTTATAGTATTTAAATTTATTTTTATTGTTATGTTCTATTACATTAATCTAACATCACATACAGATTTGAATTCTAATTAAAAAGAATTTTTTATTGTTATTTTTGTAATTGCATCTTTAATTTTGAGTATTTTTAACCTTAGTAGCAAATAATATATAATTAGTATTACTTCATGCGAATAACATTGTAAAATGTAATACGAGGAATTCAAATGTGGTTTCTTATGACAATGATAGCCGCTGTGTGTACCACTGCGGTTTATCTGATTTGGCCTAAGGCTAAGGAATACAGAGTGGATCTCCTTGTACTGATGCTTTGGGGACTGACAGTATGTCTGTTCATCGATCATTCGATAGGATATATCCTCGACGGAGGACATGAACTGGATGAGTACTTCGATGTCAGCATAGATGCGGTGATAATCGGCTTCTTGATGCTGATCCCAATATATTCAGTATGGGAATTGTATATTTTGATCAAAAAGACAAAAGAGGAGTATGCGTGATAATATGGCATGTTTTTTAGTAATGGCAGCGACTGCAACGGTAACTACGGTATTCAGAAAGAAGATACCTGAGAAATGGCACATCAACTGGTTCAACATAATGGCATGGGGTGCATGTCTGGCATTGCTGGTCGAGCACATAATTCATAATGAAATCGTTCCTTGGCCGCCGTTCTTCACGGCGATGTCCAGCTCTGGAGATTTCCATCAGATGTTGGTGGAGATGTTGCAGATCGGGGTCCCGATGCTCATTAGCGTGACATTGATCTGGCTTGCGGCGGTTCTTATCTACAATAAGATAACAACCCCGAGCAGTGAGAAGATCGAAGCACCTGTAGCTTGATCAATTTATTAAAAGAACAGAAAGGTCTATTCGAAGGTCTTTCTGTTCAATTTATTTTATTATTTTGCTTTAGAATAATATCAATTCATTATTTGTATGCATATTTTATGTCTATATGGATATTGGATTAATATACCAATAAATATTATTGATTGCATTTCAAAATGAGAATATGGTAGTGGCTCTACCGTGGTTCAGTCTAATAGATTATTCAATAAGGTGAAATAATGCATATAATGGAAGGATATCTGCCGTGGGAATGGTGTTTGGTATGGTTTATCATCGCAATACCGTTCTTGTTCTTCGGCGCAAAGAAAATAATAAAGATCGTAAGGGAGCATCCCGAGCAGAAGATGACCGTAGCTCTTTCAGGAGCGTTCATATTTTTATTGTCATCTCTTAAATTGCCGTCCGTGACCGGGTCCAGTTCTCATCCGACTGGAACAGGTCTTTCAACCGTTCTTTACGGTGTCGCGTGCACATCGTTTCTATCGATCATAGTTCTGATATTTCAGGCACTCTTATTAGCTCATGGCGGCCTCACAACACTTGGAGCGAATGTCGTTTCAATGGGTATCTTCGGTCCGGCATGTGGTTTCGGAGTCTGGTATGTTTTAAGGAAAAAGGCGCACGTCAGTATTCCAGTAGCTATGTTCTGCACAGCGGCCATTGCAGATTTCATGACCTATGTAGCAACTTCATTCCAGCTTACACTCGCATACCATGATGTAGGGTTTGCAACTGCATTCACTGAGTTCCTTACGACATTTGCGATCACCCAGATCCCATTGTCCATAGTGGAGGGAATAATATTCGCAATGTTTGCAATGTATCTCATGAACAATAAGCCTGAGATATTCGGGGAATCGGTCGGAGAAGAGAAGGTCAATTCGGAGGTATGTTGATGGAAAAGAAAAATCATAAATATGTTTACATCGCGGGATTTGGGATAATCGCACTGTTGGTGTTATGCACGTTGGCGATCGGTGCTAACAATGGTTCCGAATTCGGCGGATCGGACGATCAAGGTGGCAGTGTCATCGAGGAAGTAAGCGATAGTTTCGATGGGCCTTGGTGGAATGGCATCTATGGTGATTATGAGATCCCCGGAGAGACCGAGAGCATGTTGTTTGCTCTGCAGGCAGCCATTGGAGCGATAATTATCGGATTTTTCATCGGATATGTTTATCGTGGAAAGCGTGACGAGAAGATCAATTTGAAATCTGAGAAGGAAGACAAAGTAAAAGAGTGACCTTCTTTTGAAACCATTTCCAATTCTTTATTTATGTATTATTGATGTAAATATTGATTATTAATTTTATTACATTTTATCAATGCGGATTTTATTTATTGGGATAATATTTGACATAATAGTGTGCAATGATCTGTATGTTAATATTTTTGAAAGATTCATATGTTAAATTTATGCTTAAATAACAATTGGACAAATATACCAATAAATACATTGGCGTTATACTCCAATAAGATCCGATATAGCATTGCCTGATCTTTAGAATGTTGCTGTTCAGAGAGGAAACAAAATGCACATAATGGAAGGATATCTACCGTGGGAATGGTGCGTCGTATGGTACGCGATAGCTCTGCCTGTATTGATCTACGGAGCATGGAAGATAGTAAAGATCGTCCGTGAACATCCTGACCAGAAGATGATAGTGGCTCTTTCCGGAGCATTCATCTTTCTTCTATCTTCTTTGAAATTGCCATCTGTGACAGGTTCCAGTTCTCATCCTACGGGAACTGGTCTTTCCACTGTACTTTACGGTGTTGCCTGCACTTCATTCCTATCTGTTATCGTTCTGTTGTTTCAGGCCCTTCTTCTGGCACATGGCGGCCTCACTACGCTTGGTGCAAATGTCGTGTCGATGGGCATAATCGGTCCCTTCGTGGGATTTGCAGTATGGCGTCTTCTCAGAGGTCCGGTCGGAATGAAAATAGCCACTGCGATGTTCTTCACCGCTGTGGTTGCCGACATGGTGACATACATATTCACATCATTCGAATTGGCACTCGCTTATCCTGGAACGGATTTTTTCAATTCTTTCATCGAATATCTCAGCGTCTTTGCGGTGACACAGATACCGCTTGCAATAATCGAGGGAATAATATTCTCAATGTTCGCCGTATATCTGGCAAATAACAGGCCAGAGGTATTCGGCGATATCACCGAGAAGGATCTTATTACTAAAGATAAACGTAAAAAGGTATCTTCCAGAAGGATATATTTTGCAGGATTTGCGGTTATTGCATCCATTGTGGTGGTCGCACTTGTATATGGTTTGATGACCGGTGCGGATTTCGGAGGTACAGATGATGCAGGCGGGAGTATAATCGATGCTTCTGGAACATTCGACGGCCCATGGTGGAACGGCCTCTTTGGAGATTTTGAATTATCGGATATTCAGGAGAAGTTGTTATTCCTTCTTCAGGGCATTATTGGACTTGCCGTTATAGTGTATTTCTTGAATCATGTTAGAGTTTCAAGGAGGAGGGCGCAGGGACTTCCGACAGGTAAGCGCGGAGGCGTCTCGGAGCAGGTCCAAATGGACACTCTCGCATATAGTTCCAGAATGGTGGGATGGTCTCCTTTGGGTAAGATGTTCCTCATTCTTTCACTGATCGTGGTGGGATTATTGACGAACAGCATTATCGTGCCTGTTTGCACTTTGATCATAGGTCTGATCCTCATGGCCTATTCTACAAATTTCAAGATCCCATCGTTGATAGCTCTGGCAATCGGTGAAGCGATCCTTATCATGATCATCGGATGCGGCATGATATCGATAATGGGAAAGACATCAGACCCAGCCCTATGGGATACGAATATACTTTGGTTCCATATCCACATGACAGAGGCCAGTTTCAATCAGGCTTGGTTGGTATTTTTAAGGGCTATTGCAGGTGTGACCTTGATGTTGTCATTTGCGACCTCTACCCCGATACCTCATCTGGCACAGGCATTGCGTCAGATAAGGATACCAAAGGAGATCACGGAGATCATGGTCCTCATATACAGGTATTCTTTCCTTCTTCTCGAAAGGATGCAGACAATGAGGTCTGCGGCCGATTGTCGTCTGGGATTCGCGGGATTCATAAGGTCCTTCAAGACCACCGCGGGTATAGCGATCGGCGTGTTCTCATCATCTATGGAGATCGGAGATAAGGCACAGTGCGCATTGGATTGCAGGAATTATTCCGGTACATTCCCTGTATTCAGGGTCCCACGCAAGATATCTGTTCCATGGGTGATATTCTCGCTCATACTGGCTGTTGTATTGTTAGTGTTCGGATTGTATTCGGTCGGTTGGATCAATATGTCCGATGTATTCTTCGGTAAGGTGTGATCATGGTTTCGGAATTCATCTTCGAGACCAAGGGATTGGTGCATGCATACAACAACAGCAAGAAGGATTCCATAAAGGACATCAGCATAAAGATAAGAAAGGGAAAGAAAACGATCCTTCTGGGTGCAAACGGAACAGGAAAGTCCACTTTGTTCTATCATTTCAACGGCGTCTTCAAACCAAAGGAAGGTTCGGTTTATTACAACGGTGAACCGCTAAGTTATGAGAAGGAGGACCTCAAGAAACTTCGTTCAGAGGTTGCGGTGGTGCTACAGAATCCCGACGATCAGATATTTTCTGCCACGGTGGAAGAGGACGTCGCATTCGGTCTTCTGAATATGGATATGCCTCACGATGAGGTGGATAAGCGCATAGATGAGGTACTTTTCATCGTTGGGTTATCGGATTGCAGGATGAAACCAACTCAGCAGTTATCTTATGGACAGAGGAAGAGGATAGCGTTCGCGGGCGCATTGGCCACAAGACCGAAGGTACTGATACTCGATGAACCGACGGCAGGGTTAGACCCGCAGATGGCACAGGAGATCATGGAGATCGCAGATCAATTGCATCATCTGGGCACAGACGTGATAATCTCCACCCATGATGTAGACCTGGCCTATGCTTGGGCTGACGAGATACACGTCCTTCGCAATGGTACTTTGGTATATTCTGGCGATTCTGAGGGATTCTATTCTGATCCGGTCCAGGTATCAATGTCAGGATTGATGCCACCGTCAATGTTCGCCATAAATGTGAACATTGCTGCCGTGGATGGAAGACATTCAGATCCTTACCCGCGTACAAGGGCACAACTTCTTAGCAAGATGTCCTCAAAAGATGTCAAAACGGGTACGGTATTCACAATGTCCGTGGTGGATTTCATTGATCAAGAAATGGTCGACAAGATATTGCAGAAGGCAGGGGATAATGCTGCGGTAGGAATATTCGGTACGGACGCAAGGAAGTTGGCATTCGAGGCCGGATTGAGACTGGATTATGTTTTCAACGGAGTGGAGAATTGCATAATAGAAGCTCTTCTTGGGAGCAATGCAGTGATAATACACGACAGTTCTGTCAAGGATATGATCATACAAAAGATATCCGATATCAGAAAATTCGGTGTCAATATTTGCACGGATGGTGACTGAGTTTGGAAGAATACATCCTTGAAACAAAGAAACTTTCCTTCTTTTACAAGGGGCGGGAAAAAGCAGCTCTTGAAAATATCGATATCAAGATAAAACGTGGTGTGAAGACCGTGCTTCTCGGAGCGAACGGAGCTGGAAAATCAACACTGTTCTATCATTTCAACGGCGTATATGAGCCATCCACAGGTCTCGTATATTATGACGGTAAACCTATGAGTTACAGGAGAAAGGCCTTGAGGAAACTTCGTTCTGAGGTGGCCGTCGTTCTGCAGAATCCCGATGACCAGATATTCTGTTCAACGGTCGAGGAGGATATTGCGTTCGGTCCTAAGAACATGGGGTTATCTGAAGAGGAGATAGGAGATCGTGTAGATGAGGCACTTTTTCAAACGGGTATGACCATGTTGAGAAAACAGGGAACACTCAGGTTGTCTTATGGACAGAGGAAAAGGCTCATACTGGCGGGGGCGATAGCCATGAGGCCGAAGCTGCTCATACTTGATGAACCGACTGCTGGATTGGATCCACAGATGGCCCATGAGATCATGGAATTGGCAGATCAGTTGCATCATATGGGCACGACAGTCGTCATATCTACGCACGATGTGGATCTGGCCTATGCTTGGGCCGATGAGATCAATGTTCTGCGCATGAGTAAACTCATATATTCTGGTAATTCTGAAGAATTCTATGCAGATCCAAAACTTGTGCATATGGCAGGTTTGATGCCGCCATCCATGTACAGCATAAACAAGAATTATGCCATTATGGTCTCTGGTAAGGACATGCCCTATCCAAGGACCCTGCCCGAACTTGTCAGTAAGGTGTCGAAAGAAAAGAAGGTGCCGGGGAAGCTAGTTATAATTTCGGTCAAGGATTCATTGACAGAAGAGGATATGGGGCATGCCAAGGATCTCGCAGGTGATGTACGCATCGGTGTATACGGTACGGCAGCCAGAAAGGCAGTTTTCAGAGGAAAGTTGTTCTCAGATTACGTATTCAACGGTATCGATAATTGTCTCATCGAGAATGTCAAGGGCAACAATTCCATACTATGTTGTGAGGATCGGATGGTAGGGATCGTTCTTGATAGATTGAAGCGGCTCGATGAATTCGGATGTTCTGTAGAATCCGAGATAATCGATCTCGGGAATTGATCCTTTTTCAGTTTTCTTTATCTACTGTCAATACGTTTTACATATGTCTAATTGGTTTTAGACGGGTGTCGTATGAGTTTCATTGGAAGAAGATCGGAACAGAGATTGCTTGAGGATGAATATTCACGTCAAGGCAGCAGCTTTGTCGTCGTTTCAGGTGTACGCAGGGTCGGTAAGACCGCGTTGGTTCGCAGATTCATAGAAGGAAAGGATTCGTTCTATTACCTTGCGAGAGAAGAGACACTGTCATCTAATCTCCGCCGTTTTCTGAATGAGATTTCTGAGAGAACAAAAAAAGAAGATCAAAGCAAAGATTGGAAAACTGCATTTTCGGAATTGGTTCCGCGTCCAAAATCTAAACTGGTCATAGTTATCGATGATTTTCATCTTCTTGCTTCCGCAGACGGAAGTATCCTGCCTATCATAAAAGAGGCATGGAATAAGAAAATGGGCGGAAACAATGTTATGTTCATACTCTGCGGTACAGAGACCGGATTGATGAATGAGCAGGCCCTTAAAGATTATTCAGAGATCTATTCATGTTGCACTGTGAACATTCAGCTTAAGCCGTTGAGCTTCTTTGAGATATCGAATGCGTTCGGCGACCTATCTTTCAAGGAAGCAGTAGAATTGTATACGGTCACAGGTGGAATACCAAAGTACGTTGAGATCCTAGAGGACGGAGAATTGAGAAAGAGTCTGGTAAAAAATGTTCTGGGAAGGAACGGGCCTCTTCACGATGAACCCGAATTCATCCTTAGATCCGAGGTTAGGGAGCTTTCTTATTACATGTCCATAATGGAATCCATTGCATCAGGCAATCGTTTGATAGGCGATATAGCGAAATCCATCAATGTACAATCGAAGATACTCAGTCCTTATCTAGGGGTCCTTGAGGAAATAGGCATGATAGAAAGGGAATTACCCTTTGCTGAGAAAGATAAGAAACGTAGCAGGATGGGGCAGTATCGCATAAAGGATGGTTTCATAGAGTTCTGGTTCAGATTTGTGTATCCCTTCAAGGATTCATTGGACGCAGGCGATGATACGTTGGCAAAAGAGGAATTGAAAGATCATTTCTCTGAGAGTTTCGTATCTGCAAGATACGATGATGTGTGTATTGAGATCTTTGGTAATATAAGCGAGAAGATCGGAATGAAGGGTGTAAATGCGAGCCGTTATTGGAACAGTAAGAGCACCATAGGTCTTGTTGCTGCAGATGATAAGAATAAGGTCATTTTTGCCGCAGATTGCTATTATTCCAAGGAAGAGGTTCAGTTGTCTGCACTGAGTGATCTTGTAAAGAAATGTTCAGAGAGTAAGGACATGGTTGGATACAAGGTCATCAACGGTCTCTTTTCAAGGTCTGGATTTAGTGATGAACTTGTAAAAGAGGCACGTGGTAGCGGAACCGTACTCATAAACAAGATGAAGGTCGTATAAATCTAATAACAATTAGATACACGGACACAATGGAAACATTGTGTCCTCAACCACTATTTTATGAATATAAATGTATAAAGACATCCAATTGTACGTAATTCATTTTTTGAAATTGTAAGAATCATTCTTTTGTTTGTGTTGGCTCTATTTATCGTGTTTTGTAATTGTTGAAGAGAATCGATCGAGTGGATGGGTATTAAATACGTTACAATGGTGTGTCTTTGTTAATAAATCTCGTCATATCAGGCCATTCCCGATATTGAACAAAGATATACTCAGAGGCATTCATATGGTCAATCCAAAAAAAGGCACGGTAGTTAGATCTTCATCCTTTACATCAGGCAGAAAAAAAGCAATGGTGTTTCTTGTTGCACTAATTTCTTGTGCTGTTTTTGCCAATGTTTTGATCGATGATAGTGATGTTTCGTCAGCAGATGATTCTGCAGGAAGCATATTCGATGTTGATGGTGTGGAATATAAGGTGATAAGTGATTCGAATGTAGAAATAGTGGACATTTCTGATGATTTGTCAGCTCTTACAATAAATTCTACAGTTACGAATACGACATGGGAATGGTATCATTGGGTAAGTAAAACTTACAACATAACAAGTGCTGCGGACGATGCTTTTGTTTACGGGGAGAGTCTCACTTCAATTACTGTTTCAGGAAATACCAACTTCTCTTCTGCTGATGGGATCCTGTACAATTCTAGCGGAAGTGAATTATTATGTTATCCAATGGCAAAGGCCGGGACATCATACAGTATTCCTACTACGGTCAGTGGCATTGGGCCATATGCGTTCTGTGGATGCGATAATCTGGAGACCGTGACTATTGGGTCAAATGTGAATTCGATGGGAGATTATGCATTCTATAACTGCGAGAATATCGAGACCGTGACCATCGGTTCTGGTCTGACTACGATAGGTAACTATGCATTCTACGACTGTAATGATATGGGTACATTGATCGTGGATTCGAACATCACCACCATAGGCAGCTATGCATTCTACGAATGTGAGGATCTCTACACAGCCAAAATAGGCTCTGACGTGGTCTTAGAAACGGGAATGGTCAAAATAAGTCCAAGCGTAACGATGATCGGTAGTTATTCTTTCAGTGAATGCGACAAGATCCAAAATCTGCAAATCGGTGTGCCGATCGGTACCAGCGCAATAACGATCGGTGACAATGCCTTCTACGATTGTGACGATCTGACGAATGTTGTCATGGGATGCAGTGTCCAGATCATAGGGGACGATTCATTCCACAATTGTGTCAGTTTGAAGGCTGTCGTTATCCCCACCAGTGTTTCAAAGATCGGCAGTCACGCATTCATATCCACATCGTTGAAGGCGGTAGCGATACCGTCCACCACCAATGTGAGTTCTTCGGCTTTTGATCTTACACTTCTAGGCGGTCCCTGGGAGATATACTACGGTGGAGACCATATAATGGCTGCCGTATTGAGTTGCGGTTCCACTTATGATCTGGGTAGTGACAATCACTATACTTTGACAGTCGTTCCTGAGACAGGATATGGCATCAACAGCTACGTCTATACAGGTGATTCCTCGGACATCAGCAGAGTTGGAGATACCAACGTTTGGAATATCTCCTCAGGTTCGATGAGTGCAGGCGGGCACAAGGTCACGTTCACTACAGGAGTATTGAGTTACAACATAACCACGAGCGTTCAGAACGGTACCATCTCTCCAAGTGTGACCTTGAATTATGGAGGTAGTGCCACGATCGCATATTCCTCATCAATAGGTTACCATTTAGTTTCTGTTATTGTCGATGGGGTCCTGGTGACGGGGCACGATTCTTCTTACACATTTAACAATGTGACAGCAAACCATACTATCTCTGTTGTTTATTCTGTTGATACCTATGTAGTGACCTTGGACAAGGATGCCCATGTCTCCAATATATCATATTCATTGAATGATGGGGCCTTACAGAATTATACCGTGCCATTAAGTTTGAAATATGGTGATAAACTGAGCATAGTTGCCACGACAGATCCAGGATATCATTTCGTGCAATGGGCGACAGGTGTTACGGCCAATCCGTTAGTGATCGCTAGTGTAAACGCAAACATCAATTATGTCGCGACATCGTCAATAGACACGTTTACTGTTACCTTGAATAAAGATGCCAATATCTCCAGCATCGTGTATACTTTGAACGGTGGTACGACGCAAACCTATGTTTCACCAATTAGTGTCAGCCATGGTGACAATCTCAATTTGTACGCAACATCTGGTACAGGATATCATTTCGTGCAATGGGCGACAGGTGTTACGGATAATCCACTGACGATCCATGATGTCACAGCTAATATCACATATACCGCGACATCTTCGATTGATACCTTCACTGTAACTCTCAACAAAGATGCTCACGTATCTTCAATGGCCTATACTTTGAACGGCTCTTCACATAATTACACTGTGCCTTTCACCGTTAATTACGGTGACGTTCTGATCCTTACAGCTTCATTGGATACCGGGTATTTCTTTGTCCAATGGGCGACAGGTGTTACGGCCAATCCATTGACGATCAGCTCTGTTAACTCCAATATCAATTATACGGCAACCTCATCAAAGGAGGTTTTGACTGTTACGTTGAATAAGGACGATCATATTTCTGGCATCACTTATACAGTGAATGGTGGAGCATCACAGACGTATACTGCACAATTCACTGTTAATTACGGTGATGATCTCAAGATCACCGCCTCAGTTGATCCAGGATATAATTTCATACAATGGGCACCAGGTGTAACTTCCAATCCACTGACGATAACAGACGTTACTTCCAATATTAGCTACACTGCGATATCGCATGTAGAAAATTTGACCATCACAGTAAGCAAGGATGCTCACGTCTCCAGTATAACATATACAGTGAATGGCGGAGCATCACAGACCTATATTGCGCCTTTCACTGTGGATTACGGTGACAATGTTCTGATAACAGCTAATATGGAGACTGGGTATTATTTCCTTGCATGGTCCGGTACTATTGTCAGTACGACCAATCCGTTGCCGATAAATGTGGTAACGGACGTGAACATAAGTGCAACATCTTCGATGCATGTATTCACTATCTCATTGGATAAGGATGCCCACGTTTCCAGTATAACGTATAAGGTAAATGGTGGAGCCTCACAGACATACACTGCACCCTTCAATGTGAGTTACGGTACCAGTCTTCAAATAACAGCCAATATGAATGCAGGATATCATTTCACTTCTTGGTCTGGTACTATTGTCAGCACGGTCAATCCGTTGACGATCTCCAGTGTTGATAGTAATGTAAATATAACGGCATCATCGTCAATAGATGTCTTCACAGTTACATTAAGCAAAGACGCTCACATTTCCAATATTACTTATACTTTGAATGGCGGAACATCAAAGAATTACACTGTACCGTTCACTGTGAATTACGGTGACAATCTGACAATCAAGGCAGTCGCAGATTCTGGTTATTATTTTGTCCAGTGGGCGTCTGGGGTTACAGACAATCCATTGACAATCACAGATATTACTTCCAACATAAGCTATACTGCGACATCATCAATGGATGCTTTCACGGTCACATTAAGCAAGGATTCTAACATCTCCGGTATAACTTATACTTTGAATGGCGGAGTGCCACAGAACTATACTGTACCGTTCGCTGTGGATTACGGTGATGATCTGACGGTTACCGCGATAATGAATTTTGGCTACAATTTCAATACTTGGTCAGGTACAATTACAAGTACGGATAATCCCCTATCAATAGATCTGGTATCGAATGTAAGTCTGATAGCATCTGCCAGTCCAGATACAAGTACAGTAACATTCGTGGGTAATTATTCAGAGTCCACGTATTCTGTGAGCATAACAGAGACATATGGAACTGCATATGTTTTGCCAGAGGACGATCCGACGAGAGACGGATATAATTTTGCAGGGTGGTATACTTCGTCTACCGGAGGCACCCAGGTCACCAGTCAGACAGTTGTGTACACTACGGGGGATAAAACCCTGTACGCACATTGGACAGCGCATTCTGGCGGTAATGTGGACATAGGTAAGATAATACCCTGGCTCATAGCATTGTTTGCGATATTGGTGATTGCTGCATACCTCATAAACAGATATCTAATTGGAAAGAGAAAGTACAAAGTGATGTTCGATGCGAACGGAGGTACTGGAAAGATGAAGGACCAGTCCTTTATGTTCGATTCGTCTCAGGGCATATCCAACAATGCTTTCACAAGACCGGGATACGCATTCATGGGGTGGTCAACAACGCCTACTGGGTCTGTTATATACAGTAATGGACAGAGTGTTGAGAATCTCATTCCTGTCGGTGAGAAGAGTATAACGCTGTATGCAGTGTGGGAACCAGGCAACTGATTCTCAACTCAAACATTTTTTAAAAAACTATTTTCTTTTATTACACAATTTATATTTTTTTGAGTGATCGAATCTAATAAGAATATGATTGGAAAGTGTTTATTTCAATAGGTTTTGTAATTCTCAAAGATGTCTGATGAGTTCGTAAGGAGTGACCTGAATGGCCTTCTTTGCTTCTTCTTTGGTGAGTCCGGCACCCAATGCTACTGTCCACGCGGCCTTCTCATCCATGAGATTTTCTGGTGCATGCGTGTCTGAATTGATGACCATCATGGCACCTGCTTTCCTTGCCATGTTCACTACATGTCCGTTGGTGATGTTGTGTCCCATCCTCCCCGTTATCTCAAGTACGACGCCGTTCTTGGCTGCGATCTCAGCCTCTTCTAGCGTTATGAATCCAGGATGTGCCAGTATATCGATATCAGGGTTTTCGACCGAGGCCCTGTTGGTTCCAGGCATCACCGGTTCGGTTACTGTTTCTCCGTGAACGACTATCCATTCCGCCCCATAATATCTCGCTTTTTTTGCTATCTCAGCGATCTTGTTGGGAGGTACATGGGTGATCTCCACTCCTGGAATGACTTTGATATAATCTTCACAGAGGTCGATTGCTTTTACTATATTGGTGACCACGAATTCTACATTCGTCACATCAACATGGTCCGTTATGGCAATGGCATCGTGTCCTAGGTCCATCGCCCTTCTTACAAGTTCGGAGGGTATAAGCTCCCCGTCACTGAATATCGTATGTGAATGAAGGTCAACTCTCATTGTCTCCTCTCCGCCAATTTCTCATATGTCTTTGACAGATCTATGTCCTTGTCGACTATTGCGACCATTGTGTGGTAGATCATGTCTGCTAGTTCTCCGGCGATCTCGTCTTCCTTATCGTCCTTTATCGCAAGTACGAATTCAGTGGATTCTTCCACGATCTTCTTGCACATCTTCGTCTCGTCTTTGAACAATTTGCATGTGTAACTCTCATCCGAAGGGTTCTCTTTGCGGTCCCTGATCACTCTCAGAAGTTCGGGGAGTATCTCGGCAGTACGTTCCGGATTGCCCTGTATGGTCTTATAGAAACAGGACGGGGCGCCAGTATGGCATGCGACGCCTGTTTGTTCCACACGTACTAGGAGGGTATCGTCATCGCAGTCTGTTTGGATCGAGACTATCCTTTGGACGTGTCCGGATTCCTCGCCTTTCTTCCAGAGTTTCTGTCTGCTTCTTGACCAGAAGTGCGTGTATCCTGTTGTCTTCATGAGTTCGAAGGCCTCTTCGTTGGCCCATGCGACCATCAGGACCTCATTCGTCTTGTAGTCTTGAACGATCACAGGTATCAGTCCCTTCTCATCGTATACGAGTTCGGTCATCTTACAGGGACCCCCATGTCCTTGAGATATTCCTTCACTTCTCCAACTGTGTGTTGGTTGTAATGGAATATCGATGCCGCAAGTGCAGCCGAGGCGTTGGTTTGTGCAAAGACATCGTATATGTGTTCGATGGTTCCGCATCCTCCGGAAGCGATCACAGGTATGCTGACCTCTTCCGCTATCACTCTGGTAAGCGGTATATCGTATCCGTTCTTCACGCCGTCGCAATCCATGGAGGTGAGCAGTATCTCTCCCGCACCCAGGTCCTCTGCTTTTTTTGCCCAATCTATGGCATTCAAGCCTGTGGACCTTGTCCCTCCGTGGGAGAAGACCTCCCAGTGGTCGCCGACACGTTTGGCATCTATCGCCACCACTACGCATTGGCTTCCGAATTTGCTTGCTGAATCGGTTATGATGTTAGGATTTGCGATCGCTGCTGAGTTGACTGAGACCTTGTCGGCTCCTGCGGAAAGAGCATCATGCATGTCCTGTGCGGTCCTTATGCCTCCCCCGACGGTAAGTGGCACGAAGACCCTCTTAGCTGTCTCTTCCACCATATCTAACATGGTCTGTCTGGATTCCAGTGATGCAGTGATGTCCAGGAAGGTTATCTCGTCTGCTCCTTGTTTGCTGTATTCCTCTGCAAGGTCAGGAGGGTATCCCATGTCCTTAAGATTTTGAAAGTTTACACCTTTCACTACTTTTCCGTTCTTTACATCCAGACATGGAATGATCCTTTTCGTGAGCATTCACTTCACCTTCACGCTGTCTTTGGTGCTGAGCTCCGTGTCCCTCGGGACGACAGCGGTCTTGAGTGCGGTTCCCATTGTCTTGAAGGAAGCCTCGATGATGTGGTGCTCATCGAATCCTCTGATCTGCAGTATGTGCAGTGTCATCCCCGCGGACATCGCGAAACTTCTGAAGAAGTGGTGGTATAGCGGATCGGGGCAGTCGATCTCAGCATACGGGCGGTCCACTATGTCAAGGGATGTCATTATGAGGGCATCATCCATGGCCAGCGTTGAAGTGGCCATTCTGGTGATCGGTGTTGTTCCGAGCGCCTGCTTGAATGCTTGTCCCAGAGTGATGGCTACATCTTCGATGAGGTGGTGTTCGTTATCTCCAGACGCATCCATCTTTATGTCGAACGATGCATATCTTGCGAGGGTCTCCACCATGTGTTTGAGGAATTGAACGTCGGTCACGACATCGAAATTGCCCTTACCGTCAATGTTCAGCTCTATGGAGACCTTGGTCTCCCTGGTGCTGCGTTCTATCTTTGCTGCCCTTTTTACTGTCATGATAACAAGATTGAGTACGGCATGGCTATATAAAAACAATATTCTCGTGTGTGTTTATATGGATAGAAATTGTTTGTTCATTTGTTGATTCATTGTATTTGCATGGGGTGGGTGATCTGGTAATTCTAAACTTTTTATTGTTTGATTAGTTATCATATTACAGCCATATAATGTGGAATATTTCACAAAAATATGACGTAATTATGTGATATATTGCACATTTTTATAATATAATTTCAAATTCTCACGAGAATGAGGCCCATGAAATTCTATGAGTTCTTAGCAATTAAACGCAGAATCGTTGTGTGTTGTCTTTAAGCGGGCAAATCACAGGAACTTGGATACGCCGTGGAAGGGGAGGGGGAGGGCAAGAGAATCATTGATGCAATAGATGCAACAAAAAAATCAGATCGGTCTTAGATACAATTAATTTATGATTTTTGAGGTAAAGTTATAATTTTGAGCTGTTATAGGTGTCTGAGCGGATTCAATATGTCGAGCATTATAGAGGCCAAGGGACTTGTGAAAAGATTTGGTGATTTTATAGCCGTGGACGGTGTATCCATCACAGTCGAAAAGGGCGAGATATTTGGATTTCTCGGACAGAATGGTGCGGGCAAGACAACGACCATTCGCATGTTGACAACACTTTTGAAGCCTGATGAGGGCACGATCGTGATCGGTGGGCATGATGCCTCAAAAGAACCGATGGAGGTCAAGAGCATGATAGGTATATGTCCTCAGCATATCAGTCTCGACAAGGACATATCGCTCTATGAGAACATACGTTATAAATCGATGCTTCTCGGAATGTCAAAGAAAGATGCAACAGCTCGCATAGAAGAATTGACGGAACTCATGGGCCTGGAACCGTACATGGATAGGATAGCGTACAATCTTTCAGGCGGTTGCAAGAGGAAGGGAGTGATAGTTTGTTCCATTTTGCATCAACCGAAGGTCCTGTTCCTAGATGAACCGACCTCCGGCCTAGATACCCAGTCAAGGCATTTACTTTGGGAATTGATACGCATTTTGAAGGAAAAAGGTACGACCGTGATCTTGACAACCCATTACATCGAAGAGGCGGAGGCACTAAGTGACAAGATCGCAATAATCAGTCATGGAAAGATCGTGTTGGAAGGCACCCCTGATGAACTGTGCCACAATATAGGGAAATGGACCGTTGAGTACATAGATGAGAATGAGGTCAGATGTTTCAAGTATTTCAATGAAAGAAAGGAGGCGTCTGAGTTTTTCGATACATGTGGTGACCCTGAAAGGACACTGCTCAGGAAGACCCATTTGGAGGATGTTTTCCTGGAGACCACTGGAAGAGACAATTTCCAGGAGGATGCATGAATTCTGTCTCGAGGTTCCTGGTATACTCATATCGTGTATCCTGGGGGGACCTTTGCGCAATAAAAAGGACCATGTTGTCCATTCTTGTGACATGTCTCGTCATACCGATATTGTACCTTGTCGGTTTCGGATATGGTCTGGGCAGTGGTATGACCGTCGAGGGTTACGACTACGTGGCATTTCTTTTTCCAGGTATAATTGCTATGACAACTCTCACTGCATGTTTCACTTTCACTTCTTCGAAGATAACAATTCAGAAGTCATTTTACAAATGTATCGATGAGATGCTTCTTTGCCCCATCCCTATATCTTCGATGGTCGTCGGTAAGGCCATCATGGGAGTGATACGCGGGCTGCTGAGTTGTACAATATTGATAGTAATGGCAACGCTGGTTTCTGACGATTTCCGTCTTTCGTTATCATTGGTATTGGTTGTTATACTCTGTTGTTTTGTATTTTCATTCCTGGGTGTTGCTACCGGGCTGATAGCAAGGAACCATACCGACGTGACCTTGTTCAGCGGGTTGATAATAACGCCGATGACGTTCCTCTGCGGAACTGTATTCTCTTTGCAGGCATTGCCACAGGCGGTCAGGTACGTGGTGGATGCTCTGCCTCTCACGCACGCTGTGAACGTAATAAGGGCGTTATCGTTGGGACAGGAGTTCCCATGGGCGTCATTGGCTGTAATTCTGGGATTCGGGATAGCATTCTATTCGATCGCATATTACATCATAAAAAGAGGGAACATATCGTGAAGAAGGAGTTTTCACCGCGAGGTTGGAAAGAATAAAATTGCCGTCCGTGTGACGGACGGCTGTCAAAAGATCAAACTTCGTCTTTGTAGTAAAGCATCGCGTTGCAGATGGTGGCAGCTATATTGCTTCCGCCCTTCCTTCCGCGTGCGATGATGTGTGGGGTATTAGTCTTCATGATGAGGTCCTTTGATTCGATGACATTCACGAATCCAACGGGCACACCTATTATCAATGTGGGCTTGAGGCCTTCTTCCCTGATGAGTCTTTCAAGTTCCAATAGGGCTGTGGGTGCATTTCCAACAGCGAATATCACAGGCTTTTTGAGTTTTGCTCCTTTTTCCATGCAAACTGTGGCCCTGGTGCATCCTCTTTCTTTCGCATCATTGACAACATCGTCATCGCTGATGAAACAGTGGACCTCTCCACCATATTGTTTCAACTTTGTTTTGTTGATCCCGGCAGCGGCCATCTTTGTATCGGTGACTATGTCAGCTCCGGTTCTCAAGGCTTTTATGCCGATCTGTACTGCATTTTTTGAGAATACCAGATTGTCGTAGTAATCAAAATCTGCTGAAGTGTGTATACATCTTTTCAGAACAGATAACTGAGGTTCAGGAAGTGTTCTTTCTTCCAATTCCTTGGTGATGATCTCCATGCTCCTTTTTTCAATGTCCTCAGGTTTTATTATATCGAATGTCATTTTTTATTTCTCCAGAATCTTTATCCTCTGTCAAACGGTACTGTACGATAGTAACGCTAAATAGTAGAGGTTGCACCAACTATATAAGTTGGCTGATATATCCAAGTTGATGTCATGATGGACGACGATAGAATATTTGTCGAGGGTAAAGAATTAAGGTGCGGATATACAACTGGCACATGTGCAGCGGCAGCATCGAAGGCCGCATCCATTATGCTTTTAGGCGGAGACAGGATAAATTCCGTTGTTATCATCGTACCCAGTGGAAAAGAATTATGTCTAGGTATAGAAGATATAACGATAACCAACGATCAAGTGATCTGCGCTGTAAAGAAGGACGGCGGAGATGATATAGATGTCACGGATGGCACATTGATATATTCCGCGGTCAGAAAGAGGGATGACGGGAAGATCATTCTAGACGGTGGTGAAGGGGTCGGCAGGGTCACAAGAAAAGGACTTGATCAACCAATCGGTAATGCCGCTATAAATCGTATTCCCAGATCAATGATATTGGAAGCTATGAACGATGCTGCCGAATCCTTCGGTTGGAAGGGAGGGTTGGAAGCAACGATCCAAGTACCAGACGGTGCAGAGATAGCTAAAAGAACGTTTAACCCCAATCTGGGTATTGTTGGTGGAATATCCATACTCGGCACGTCGGGTATTGTCAGACCTATGAGCGAGAAGGCCCTGGTAGATACGATAAGGACCGAAATGAGGATGTATTTTGCAGAAGGTCACAGGTATCTGCTTTTCGTTCCCGGTAATTATGGGCAGGATTATTCTGATAATATGGACGACATAGGTTCTGCAGTGGCCGTCAAGATAAGTAATTTCTTGGGTGAATCTTTGGATTATGCGGTTGAACTAGGGGTGGAAGGTATCCTTTTGGTCGGTAACATCGGCAAGCTCGTCAAGGTCGCTGGAGGAATAATGAACACCCATTCTAGAAATGCGGATTGCAGGATGGAGATACTGTCTGCGTATACTGTGGTGGCAGGCGGGGATGCAGACACTGCCAGAAAGATAATGGACGCGGTCACCACCGAAGCAGCGCTGGATATTCTGAAAGAAGCAGGTCTGATGAATAAGGTGATGTATTTATTGGCGGAGAGAATAGAGTTCCACATGATGCACCGTGTGGGCGGTAAGCTGAAGGTCGGTGCGGTCATGTTCTCTTCCACTTATGGAAGATTATGCGAATCGGGCAATGCCTCCGATATCATGAAGGAGTTGATGTGATGCATGTTATGATAGTGGCCTTCACGGTCAAAGGTTGTCAGACCGCAAAGAGGGTTGCCGAGGTTTTGGAGGGCGATCGTTGCGAGATATTCTCGAAGACGACGGCCGATGTTAAAGACACAAAGAAGGTCCAAGTACCTTTGGTGGACTGGACAGGCAATGCGATGGCCTCCTCGGATGCATTGATATTCGTGGGTGCGACCGGAGTGGCGGTTAGGATGATCGCCCCGTACATCAAGGATAAGAAGAAGGACCCCGCGGTAATATGCATGGATGACACAGGGAAATTCGTCATATCCCTTCTGTCAGGACATGTAGGAGGTGCCAACCGTCTGACAAGCAAGATCGCTCAAGGTATCGGAGGCATACCTGTCATAACTACTGCGACAGATGTCAATGGTAAGTTCGCTGTCGATGTATTCGCAGTTGAGAACGGTATGAAGTTCAGAGGCAAGGCATTGGCCAAGGAGGTCTCTGCGAGGATACTGGACGGGAAGGACGTATACTTCGAGTCGGAGTTCTTTGTGGATGGTCTGGTTCCTTCTGAGCTAAAGGAGAAGGACGAGGGGGATTTGGGTATACTAATATCTTCGAAGTTCTTCCCGATGCTTCCCTTTGATAGAACGTTGGTCCTCATTCCCAAACATTATGTCGTGGGCATAGGTTGCAGGAAAGATATCCCATGTGAGAATGTCAATATTCTGTTCTGCAAAGTGCTCAGAGAGATGAATATAGCGTTCGAGAGTGTCAGACTTATTGCGAGCATAGATCTCAAGAAGAATGAGCCAGCGATAAAGAAGTTGAGTGAAGATTTCGATATTCCGACAGTTTTTTACACATCGGGTGAACTCAACGATATCGACTATAATGGGTTCACAAGATCGGAATTTGTCAAATCCGTTACGGATGTGGACTGCGTATGTGAGAGGGCAGCAGTAAAGGCATCCAAGAGTGGAGACCTCATATGTAGGAAAGTGGCGCTGAACGGAGTTACCATTTCCATTGTGCAAGAGGAATATATCGTTAAATTCAATGAGGGTGGAAAATGAATGGTGTTCTGATATTTGCTGGTACGACCGAAGGAAGAAGATTGACCGAATACCTTGGTTCTAATGGTGTCAAGGTCCACTCCTGTGTGGTCACTGAATATGGACGTGCTTTGATAACCGAGAATGATAACATAGAGATCTCGTCTGACCGGCTGGGAATGGATGGCATGTGCAGATTGATGAAGGAATATCCTCTCGTCATAGATGCAACCCATCCTTATGCGGTCATCGTCACTGAGCACATCAAAGAAGCTTGTTCGAGCACAGGTGCCGAGTATGTTCGTCTTTTAAGGCCAGAAGGGGTTCACAATGACAATCTTATAATTGTGCCAGATATAGATTCTGCAGTGGAATATCTGAAAGATAAACCAGGAAATATCTTTGTGACCACCGGGAGTAAAGAAGCCTCGAAGTACACACCGATAAAAGATAGGGTCTTCGTTCGCGTCCTGCCGAATGTGGACAGTCTCAGGAAATGTAATGAGGCTGGATTCGAAGGTAAGAATATCATATGCATGCAGGGTCCCTTCACCGAAGAATTGAATTATGGTATGCTGAAGCAGATCGATGCAAGGTACATAGTGACCAAGGATTCAGGTCAGCCCGGTGGATTCGGAGAGAAAGTGTCTGCTGCGAGAAAGGCAGGTGTTAAGATAATACTTGTCGGAAGGCCAACCGAAGAATGCGGTTTGTCATTCGATGAGACAGTTTCAATGCTGAGTAAAAGATTTGGCATCACAGACAGATGCGATGATGTAAGGTCAAAACGTGAACTTTTCATCGTCGGTATTGGGATGGGGACACCTGAAGGACTTACTGTAGAGGCACGTGATGCGATATTGTCTTCCGATCTTATCGTAGGTGCAAAGAGGATGATAGAGTCCGTCGGGCAGACTGGAAGCGACATACTGGAAGAGTATCTCACGGACAAAGTGCTCGCACATCTGAAAGACCATCAAGAATACAGACACATTGCGGTACTTGTATCCGGCGATGTGGGATTCTACAGTGCGGCAAAGAAATTGATACAGGGGGCCGACCGTGATGAATACGATGTCAAGATCATATGCGGCATATCTTCCATGGTATACCTCTGCGGAAGGCTTGGAACATCATGGGATGATGTGCATCCCGTCAGTGCCCACGGCCGTGAGATCAATATCGTCGGAGAGGTCAAGAGACATCACAAGGTATTCTCTTTACTCCAGGGTTCCGAGGGAGCTACATCGATGTGCTCGCTGTTGATAGAATATAACATGGATGATGTCAAAGTTACAATAGGACAGGACCTTGGAAGTTCCAGAGAGAGGATATTTTCAGGACATCCTTCGCAGGTAATGGGCATGGTGGATTCCGAGTTGTGTGTGGCCTTGATCGAGAATCAGAATCACACTACAGAGAGCATAATCGGTCTGTCCGATGAGGAGTTGATACGCGGTGATGCCCCGATGACAAAGTCAGAGGTAAGGGCGTTGTCCGTAATAAAGCTCAGATTGAATGAGGACTCCATCGTATATGATGTCGGTGCAGGAACAGGTTCTGTTTCCGTCGAGATGGCCTCGGTCGCAGTATCTGGGAAGATCTATGCGATAGAGAAGGAAGAGGTCGCTTCTTCCCTCATAGAGCAGAATCGTAAAAAATTCAAAGTTCCCAATCTAATGATAGTAAACGGATTTGCACCCGAGACACTCGAGGAGCTTCCTGTACCCACACACGTATTCATTGGCGGGTCGTCTGGTAATTTGAAACAGATATTGGAATGCATATTGGGCAAGAACCCTTCTGTGCGCGTAGTGATCAATTCAGTGACCTTGGAGACAATATCTGAGACCATGGAATGCATAAAGGAGCTCGGTCTCATAGAAGAGGATACCGTATGTATCAATGTATCTAAAGGAAAGAAGATAGGAAGATA
The DNA here is from genome assembly GCA_019262145.1 of Candidatus Methanogranum gryphiswaldense. Lineage (NCBI taxonomy): Archaea > Methanobacteriati > Thermoplasmatota > Thermoplasmata > Methanomassiliicoccales > Methanomassiliicoccaceae > Candidatus Methanogranum > Candidatus Methanogranum gryphiswaldense. The sequence continues at coordinate 486,799 of CP076745.1, forward strand.
TCATCTTATGACGGCACAGAATCCAGTGTACATAACTACGTGCAGGGGACCTGGGCAATGATACTTCCGAGGATAATGATAACAGCACCTGCGAGCGGCAGCGGTAAGACGTTGATAACCTGCGGGATACTCCAGGCTTTGGTTAATAGAGGTTTGAAAGTTTCTTCATTCAAGTGCGGTCCGGATTATATCGATCCTATGTTCCACAGCAGAGTGATAGGGACGCCTTCCAGGAATCTAGATCCTTTTTTCACTGACGACAATCTCACCAGATATCTGTTCTCAAGGTCTGCGGAAGGACAGGACATATCCGTCATAGAAGGCGTAATGGGTTTCTACGACGGTCTGGGGATTGTGACCGACAGAGGTAGCACTCATGACGTTTCACAAAGGCTTTCGTGTCCTGTGATACTCGTCGTCAATTGCAAAGGTGCGAGTCTTTCGGTCGTTCCTGTGATCAAAGGATTCATGGAGTTTAGGCAGAACAATATCAAGGGCGTCATATTGAACAACATGTCCGAGTCTGTCTACAGAGAGGTATCCAAGTTCATAGAGAAGGAACTGAATGTAAAGGTCATAGGATATGTACCAAAGGTTTCGGAACTTGTACTTGAAAGCCGTCATCTGGGACTTTGCCTTCCAGGTGAGATAGATAATCTCAAGGACAAATTGAACAAGCTTGCTTCAGTGTTCGAGGATACGATGGATCTAGATCTTCTGATAAGATTATCTCAGGATGTTCCTGAGCTTTCCTACGATGCACCCAAGATAAGAAGGATCGATGGCACTGTAAAGATAGCTTTAGCGGATGATGAGGCCTTCTGTTTCACTTACGAGGATAATATCAAGATGCTTCAGGAGTGCGGTGCGGAGATAGTTCGTTTCTCTCCGATACATGATAAAAAACTACCCGATGGCGTTCAAGGAGTGATATTCTCAGGAGGTTATCCTGAGCTTCATGCCAAAGCCCTTTCCGATAATACTGGCATGATAGAGGATGTTAGGAAGAAGATATCGGCAGGACTTCCATGTATGGCAGAATGCGGAGGTTTCATGTATCTGCACAGAGAGATAGAGGATTCGGAAGGAATAATGCATCCAATGGTCGGTATAATCGATACGAAGGTCGTCAATATGAAGAGGCTCAATCGTTTCGGATACATTAAATTGGAATCAAAAGGCGGTTCCCAGATACTTCCCGAAGGTTGTGTGATCAAAGCCCATGAATTCCATTACTGGGATAGTGATGATTGCGGGGACGATTGTATTGCTGAGAAGACGAATGGAAAAAGGTATGGATGCATGCACCTTGAGAATGATATGGTGGCAGGATTCCCGCATTTGTATTATTATTCCAATCCGGATGTGGCCTACAATTTCTTGAAGTTGTGTTCAAGTAGATGGCTTTGATATATTTATTCGGCTGAATATTTTGGATTTTTACAAATTTTTCGTATGAATATTTTTGTAAATTAATGCGTATCGCAGGCATTAAGCAGATTTAGCATTCATAGTTAATGCATGTTCAAGGAAAGAGACTCGAAATTGAAGGTTAGGAACTCGTTAAGATTCAATCATCAGTCAACAGGCATTCTCTAGTTTCTTTGTGTATAGAGAAAACAATAGATGACCTCTACGGAATATTCGAGGATCAATCGTAATTTTCAGTAATGGAATTATACCCTATAAAGAGAACTTAAGTTCTTTGCAGGATCTAGGTTTTTAATATTTTTTGGGGGTTATTGACGTCTAGGGTATATAATGTCTTTGAAATACATGACTTTATACGGATGAGTATGTGCTTTTAATTCAGAATCTAAAATATAATTTTTTCAGTTCGTATGATTTTTCTTCTACACTATATAACAGTATATCTATGATTTGTGAGTTCTTGTGATATCATACTGGCATTAAAAAATAATTAGGTATTATTTTTGAATGTCATGTAATTATGAAATTACATTTTTATTGTCCTGGCTATCTTTGATTTAAGAAATGGACATAATTAGGTAGATTAATATATAAATGATTCGAATCTTGTATATAGGGATGGAGAAATAACGAGATGGAATCAATAAGATAATAGTTGGTCTGCAAGTGACTCTGTTGGCGTTGTCCAGAGAGGGCGCTGTTTACGAAAAATATTTACGTTTACCGTTAGTAAAAAGCATGCGGTATGCACGCATTAGGCGTGTAAATGTCACCATCTCGTGTATTCGGGAGGATCAGAGATGAACATTAAAAAAAGAAAATCATTGATGGCTACTATGGTAGTCATCACGATGCTGGCAGTACTCGCTGCTGGAGTTTATGCATCTGAGGATAACGATGTCGATGCGATAGAGATTTCCTCAACTGCTTATACCTTCAGTGGCGTCAGTCTGGATACCAGTACGAATACGATCACGGGTAATGTGACGCCAATCAGTGGTAGTGTGGGATCTAACACAAAACTATTGGTCACCTTTAATTATTTGGAAGGCAGCGTCAATCGCTCGATCAGTAGTCAGTTTGCAGTTAGCGATCTTGGAAGTAGCGGAACGTTTAATGTTTCTGCAGCATCTTCCGGTACATTACAATCTGTTACTCTTCGTGTGTTTGACGGGGCATCATTCATTCTTGGAACTACATCTACATACGGATATTATTTCCACTCGGCAGTTGGCCAGACCGTTTATAACATCGTCGCAACGGTGACTAACGGTACAATGACGCCTGCGGGATACAACAGCGTAGTATCTGGAAATTCTATAACAACGGCACTGTCTTCCAGTTCTGGCACTGTCCAGTACACTCTGGCCGGTACAGATGTATCCGGTCTTGTCGTGGGTGACAGCCTTACCGCAGGTGCTTTGACGACCACAGGTTCCGTTGTCGATATCTACACGGTAGAGACAACAGACTGGACGGTCACGACGGCGATTGCGACAACCAACGGAATAAGCAACTACAACGTCATCTTCAGCTCCGTGTCCTTGGAAATCGAGGCCAACGGAATCGACGAACTCAAGACTACAACGTCATCTTCAGCTCCGTGTCCTTGGAAATCGAGGCAGATCTTACGATCACTGTCGACGAACTCAAGACATACGACGGCACTGTCTTCCAGTACACAGACTGGCCGGTACGGTCTTGTCCGGTCTTGACAGCCTTACCGCAGGTGCTTTGACGACCACAGGTTCCGTTGTCGATATCTACACGGTAGAGACAACAGACTGGACGGTCACGACGGCGATTGCGACAACCAACGGAATAAGCAACTACAACGTCATCTTCAGCTCCGTGTCCTTGGAAATCGAGGCGGCAGATCTTACGATCACTGTCGACGAACTCAAGACATACGACGGCACTGTCTTCCAGTACACTCTGGCCGGTACAGATGTATCCGGTCTTGTCGTGGGTGACAGCCTTACCGCAGGTGCTTTGACGACCACAGGTTCCGTTGTCGATATCTACACGGTAGAGACAACAGACTGGACGGTCACGACGGCGATTGCGACAACCAACGGAATAAGCAACTACAACGTCATCTTCAGCTCCGTGTCCTTGGAAATCGAGGCGGCAGATCTTACGATCACTGTCGACGAACTCAAGACATACGACGGCACTGTCTTCCAGTACACTCTGGCCGGTACAGATGTATCCGGTCTTGTCGTGGGTGACAGCCTTACCGCAGGTGCTTTGACGACCACAGGTTCCGTTGTCGATATCTACACGGTAGAGACAACAGACTGGACGGTCACGACGGCGATTGCGACAACCAACGGAATAAGCAACTACAACGTCATCTTCAGCTCCGTGTCCTTGGAAATCGAGGGCAGATCTTACGATCACTGTCGACGAACTCAAGACATACGACGGCACTGTCTTCCAGTACACTCTGGCCGGTACAGATGTATCCGGTCTTGTCGTGGGTGACAGCCTTACCGCAGGTGCTTTGACGACCACAGGTTCCGTTGTCGATATCTACACGGTAGAGACAACAGACTGGACGGTCACGACGGCGATTGCGACAACCAACGGAATAAGCAACTACAACGTCATCTTCAGCTCCGTGTCCTTGGAAATCGAGGCGGCAGATCTTACGATCACTGTCGACGAACTCAAGACATACGACGGCACTGTCTTCCAGTACACTCTGGCCGGTACAGATGTATCCGGTCTTGTCGTGGGTGACAGCCTTACCGCAGGTGCTTTGACGACCACAGGTTCCGTTGTCGATATCTACACGGTAGAGACAACAGACTTGTCGACAACCAACGGATGACAGCCGTGTCCTTGGAAACGGCACAATCTTACGATCACTGTCGACGAACTACATACGACGGCACTGTCTTCAGTACACTCTGGCCGTGTATCCTTGTCACGGTAGAGACACACGATCTACACTGACAACGACGGTCAAGACACGACGGCACTGTCTTCCAGTACAACGTAACGTAAGTAACAACGTCATCTTCAGCTCCGTGTCCTTGAAATCGAACAGACTGTACAGATCTTACGATCACTGTCGACGAACTCAAGTACGACGGGGTGACAGTACACTCTGGCCGGTACAGATGTATCCGGTCTTGTCGTGGGTGACAGCCTTACCGCAGGTGCTTTGACGACCACAGGTTCCGTTGTCGATATCTACACGGTAGAGACAACAGACTGGACGGTCACGACGGCGATTGCGACAACCAACGGAATAAGCAACTACAACGTCATCTTCAGCTCCGTGTCCTTGGAAATCACCCCACAATAGGGGGCAGTGTTACCGGAGGAGGGTCCAAAGCAAGCGGATCTTCCGTAACATTGACGGCAGTTGCAAATGCTGGATACAAGTTTGTCAGTTGGAATGACGGCACTACAACCGCTACCAAGACATTCATAGTGACCAGTAATGTGACGTATACCGCAACATTCGTAAAGGCACAGTACACCATAACTTTCGACTCTGCCGGAGGTTCTGCCGTATCGAGCATAACTGCGGATTACGGTACATCTGTAACGGCACCCGCAGATCCGACCCGTGAAGGATACACTTTCACAGGATGGTCTCCAGTGGTGCCGACGACGATGCCTGCGAGTAACATCACATGCGTTGCACAATGGGAGATCAATACGTATACGGTAACTCTCGTTGCTGGTACTGGAGGTACGGTCCTCGGACAGGGTACATATGACTATGGAACCTCTGTTAGAATACTTGCGACCCCTGGTAGTGGATATGTATTCACCAGTTGGTCCGATGGCGGTGCAATGACCCATGATATTACAATCACGGGTGATGTTACACTGACGGCGACATTCAAGGCGGTTCAGGGAACAACATACACAATAACCGTGGATTCTGGAACAAATGGAAGTATCGTTGGTAATACTACGATCGAATCGGGTACGTCTGCTATATTCTATATCTTAGCCGATACAGACTATATTGTGACAAATGTTACCATTGATGGAATTTCTGTGGGTACCATGGGTTCATACACATTCTCGAATGTGACTGCGAACCATAGCATATCTGCTACGTTCGATTATTCGAACGGAGCAACCACAGAGGTGGACAAAGAGGGTAACGTTACAGAGAATATTGTGACCGTGATCGGAACAATCACGGAAACTGTCTCCAGGACTACACTTGTTGATGGTTCCACGGATATGCTTGTGAATATCGTAGACACATCTAACGGAGTTGAGACTACTGCGTTTAATAATGGTACCGAGACATCGGTCATTACAACAATCACAGTAGATTCGACGTCTGAGAGCGGTGTATCTGTTTCGTTCGTAGATGATTTTGTGATGGATGCTGCATTGGCTCAGGCTGCAACAGCAGCCGCAGCAGCTGGAATAGAAGATCCGAACCCTGTTGTCGAGATATCAGTCATATCCGGTTCTAGAACAGATGAGCGGTGCGTTGTCGAAATGTCCTTGGATTCCATGAAGAGCATCGATGATGCTTCTGCAGAGGTCGAAATAGTATCGGATAACGGTACCATGACACTCGATAGCGATGTGGTATCCACATTGGCTGCAGGAGAAGGAGACACAGTCTCACTGACCATCGGATTCGCATCAAAGGATGACCTGAATGAAAAGCAGAGGGAAGCGGTCGGAGATAATACGATCATTGAACTTTCTGCTACCGTGGGTACGACTGCAGTTTATGATTTGGGTGGAACGGTAACGATAACCATCCCATATATCCTGAAGGCAGGAGAGGACCCGGCCAATATCCAGATATGGTATCTTGATGATAACGGAAATATCGAGACGTTTAGTGCAGTATACGATTCAGTCACAGAAACTGTTTCGTTCACGACTACTCACTTCTCATATTATGCCATAGCATTCACTACAGATTCAGAGTCCATATCTATTTGGATCTATGTCGCTGTAATAGTGATTGTTCTGATTTTGGTGTGCATCGTTGGATATTACTTCGGAGTTGTCAAGAAAAGGGCGATATAAATGGAATAAACTTATTTAAAGGGCCTTCGGGCCCAACTTTTTTTAAATCTTAACCAAGCAAAATGAGGAGTGCATCTTCTTTTAATATCGATTCTTGCTTGATAGTTAATGTAAATGGGATGTTATTGGTTGATGTTTTTGAAGTTTGAATTTGAAAAAGAGGTTTAACTTTCCCATGGTTTTTCCCATTCCCATGGTCTGATGATATTGGTGTATATCGCAAGACCGACAATGGCCGCTTCTGCGCCCGCATTGCTCAGGATTTTTACATCCTTCTCCGTTGTAACACCGCCTGAGGCGATCACATTGCATGGGCAGCGTGATATGAAATCTCTGGCTTGCTTTTCGTTGATCCCTTTCTTCTGTCCTTCAACATCGACATTGGTATTGAGGACCGCAGCGAGTGGAAGGTCCTTTATGAGATTGAACATCTTTTCTAAAGAAAGATCTGAATTCTCCTGCCATCCTTTGATGGCGATTTTTCCGCCTTTTGTATCAAGGCCGAGGACTATCTTGTTTGGGAATTTGTATGCCATTTCCGCAAGCCATTCAGGCTCCTTCACAGCCTTGGTGCCTAAGATGACCCTATCTACGCCTGCAGATAGTAATTCTTTGATGGTGGCTTCGGAACGGATGCCTCCTCCGACCTCTACTGGCACATCGCATTCGCGTGCTATCTTTTTGAAGACCTCGATGTTGCTGCCTTTATCGAATGCTCCGTCCAGGTCAACCAGATGCAGATATGGGGCATCCTTGTATGTCCATTCCAAAGCGGTCTCGAATGGGTCGGGAAGGACTATCTGTTGACTTCCTGGCACTCCTCCGACTAGTTGTACTACTTTATGATCTAGCACATCAACGGCGGGTATGACTATCATATCCTGTCCTCCGCAAAGTCAATAAAATGACTGATGAACTCCAATCCGGAGTCACCGCTTTTTTCTGGGTGGAATTGTGTGCCATAGCAGTTGTTCTTTCTGAAGAATGAGGGGAACATCGTTCCTTCGTATTCGGTTCTCCCTACAATAACTGAGAGGTCCGTTGCATCACAGTAGTAGGAATGGGCGAAGTAGAAGTATTTGTCATCGATCCCGTCCATGAGGATATCGTCGGTGTCCACAAGGTTCCATCCCATATGAGGGACCTGTTTTGCTTTAAGTTTCACGACCTTACCAGGAAAGAATCCTAGGCCAGGAGATGTGCCTTCGCTACTCGATTCAAACAATATCTGTGTTCCGATACATATCCCGAGAGCAGGCACTCCTGCTTCCAAGCGTTCGCGTATCTGCTCACGGTAGGGAATTAATTTCTCCATGGTTTTGTCGAATGCCCCCACACCAGGGAATACGATGCATTTCGCATCGAGGAGTTTGCTCATATCTGTTACCACGGTAACAGCTGTACCGTTCTTTTCCAGTGCTTTTTTTATGGAATGCAGGTTTCCGACCCCATAATCTGCCATTGTGATCCTCATTTGCATTCCTCCAATACCTCAGTTATCTTACCGAGCATTATCTTGTTGAGTTCTTCTGTGCCGACGGTCATCCTCACGCAGTTCTCTGTTCTGCGTTTGCTGCCGAAATCCCTTATCAAGACGCTTTTCGCTTTAAGTTTGGAGACCATCACAGAGTGGTCTATCGGGCATTTCGCGAGTATGAAATTAGCATCAGAGTGATATGGTTCGAAGCCCAATCTCTTGAGTTCCTTTGTGAGTTTAGGTCTCTGCTCGGTTACCATATCTACGCTTCTTTTGATGAACTCTTGGTCCTTCACAGCGGCTATCGCGGCATGTTCACATATCTTGTTCAACGAATAAGGTATCTTGACCGAGTTCATCATGTCTGCGACATCAAGGTTGGTTGCTGCATATCCTACTCTCAATCCTGCCATCGCATATGCTTTTGAGAAGGTTCTGAGGACAATTAGATTTTCAAATTCGTTGACCTTCTTGATCATCGAACCCTTCGGTGCGTATTCAACATACGCTTCGTCCACGATGACGATGCCTTTGAATTTAGATAGGATTTCTTCCATGTCCTTGTGTTTGAAGATGTTACCTGTGGGATTGTTAGGTGATGGCATGATGGCGATCTTTGCTTTGGATTTCAATATGCCATCGACGTCTAGTTGGAAATCGTCAGTGAGGTCGACCTCTACGGGTTTTCCTCCGTTCATGTTGACGAAGTAGTCGTAAAGTGTGTATGAGGGGATAGGTACGACACAGTCATCACCCCATTCGGTAAAGGTCTTGAAAGACACGTCCAGCATTTCATCTGAACCATTTCCTGCAACGAAGTTCTCGGTTTCTAGGTCGTACAATTCTGCAAGAGCAGATCTTAGACCATCGGAATATGTGTTGGGGTATCCTTCAAGGTCCTCGTGCATTTCGGCAAGATATTTGGATGCAGCCGGATTCGAACCGAGGACGTTGGTGTTCGTGTCCATTCTGAGCTCATTGTTGAGTTTTGGATTGTAGTACTTCTGGAAACCGCGGGTTGAACTTCTCATGATTTCCCTGGATACCATCATTCCACCAGCCTGTCAATGGATACGGTGAGGATGCCGGTGGCTCCCAGTTTTTTGAGTTTGTTTATTATTACGAACATCTCGCTTGATTTGATTACTACCTGTACCGCTACCATCTTGGTGTTTCCGGAGATCTCCATTATTGTGGCCCCGTCGATGCCTGGAAGGAGCACCTGTACTTCCGGTAGTTTATTCTTCGGTACGTTGGCCATAAGGTATTTCTTGTCTTCTGCGGCGATGACACTCTTTATGGATTCGACGACATCGTCGATCTGACCTTGGACGGCAGGGTTGGTTTTCAAGGATGTGAATATGGCGGCCTGGGAGTCCAGTATCTTGCATACTTCCACCATCCTGTTGATTTTGAGTGTGGAACCCGTGGCGACAAGGTCGGAGATCATATCGGCAACGCCGAGGTAGGGCATTATCTCTGCCGCACCAGATACTTCGACTATCTCCACTTTCTTGTGTTTGGAGTCAAAGAACTTCTTTGTCACATTCGGGAAAGATGTCGCGATGCGCGATCCGTTAGGAATATCCTCGACACCTTTGATCCCGGAGGTCTCAGGAGCTGCAATAGAGAGACGGCAAATTCCGAATTCAAGTTCGGAGATCTTTTTCAGAGGATATCCAGCTTCTGCTACCATATCCTCTCCTGTTATTCCGAAATCGATGGCTCCAGCGCTGATGAATGCAGGTATGTCCTGTGCGCGGACGAACAGGACCTCCAGGTCCTGGTCCTTCGCGGTGACATATAGTCTCCTACCCCAATCCTCGCCTAGGTCAATTCCTGATTTTGTAAGGAGTTCTACGGCTCTTTCGTTGAGTCTTCCTTTGTTTGGGATTCCCAGTTTGACAGTCATCTTTCGGCCTCTTGATAGTTTTTGTATAAAAGAGGGGTTTAATAAGTTTATCCGCGCGTGAAAAACATAGATATCAGTCTCTTTTCTTTGAAAGTTGAGCCATAATTTCTTTAGGTCTCATTGCTGGCACATTTGACCCTTTGAAGTCATCGACATTATTCGTCGCTATCACGTCCGCCTTTCCTTCTTCTGCCGATACCGATAGCATAGTGTCATTCAATGACATCTTGGAATTGAAGGCAGACAGGAATAGCTCTTCGTGGGGCACAGGCAATACACCTAGTATGAATGCAATTTCGGAGACAATATCCCTGGCTTTTTGAGTATCTGCGATCTCTGTTGTTATGCGATTTATGTCGATGAAGGTAGGCAGCATGGTATATCCTTCTGCTTTTCCATCAGCTATAGCATCCAACAATTTGGATGATTCATCATATCCAGGATATCTTTTCATGAGAACATCCATAAGCACATCCTCCGAGAATGCAATCTTCATAATGTCTCTGTTCCTTCTTCTGTGAATTCTTTGCTATCGATGGATAATGAACCAGATATCTTTCTCAGGGATTCTTTTTTTCCATTTACTGTTCCGCTGAGTTTGGCGAACACATCCCCATGCTTCATTATGTAAACATCTTCTTTTGCGCAAAGGTCGAGATATTTTCCAATGTTCTGTCTGAAATCGGTTGATGTGACGTACATAGTGGTGTATATGTATTTTAATATTAAAATTATACGTATAAATTAGATATTAAAATACGTATATTTGTATTATAAAAATATAATTGATATTGTCTGGCACATTAAACTTAAATTTTAATAAAAGTGAACAGTTTTTGAAAAGTATGTGCGGCCGGAATGGTACCGGCCGCTTTGATTTTTAAATGAGTTTCTTAGCTTTTGCAAGCTCTGCGTTGAGGACAGAACCTCCGGCGCCGCCTCTTATGGTGTTGTGGGAAAGTACGAATGCTTTGTAATATCCGTTGCTTTCTCTGATCCTTCCCACTGTGGAGGCCATTCCCTTCGCCCTGTCCGGTGTTCCGGCCATGGCATCGAATACAGGCTGAGGTCTGTTCTCTTCGCTTCTGACGATTATCGGCTGTTCAGGTGCCGACGGCAGTTTGAGCTTCTGTGGTTCTCCGCGGAAGTTCACGAGGGTCTTTTTGAAGTCCTCCAATGAGGGATGTTCCTTCATATCTAAGACAAGCGATTCGAGATGGCCGTCTATAACTGGTACTCTGGCACAGTTGGCCATGACCTTGAAGTTGGCATATTTGAACTCCCCCTTCTCGTACGTTCCGAGCATCTTTGCAAGTTCGGTCTCCATCTTTTCTTCTTCGTGGCTAATGAACGGTATGACGTTACCCACCGCATCGAGCGACGGTACACCGGGATATCCAGCGCCAGAAAGTGCTTGGTATGTCGATACGAAGACCTGATTCAGTTCGTAGGCGTCGTTGAGCGCTTTGAGAGGTATCGCGATCCCGGTACTGGAACAGTTGGCGTTGGTGACTATGTAACCTCCGTCCTTGTATGTGTCCTGGTCCTTGACGGAATCGTACTGGGCCCAGTTTATCTCTGGAATTATTATCGGGACATGTTTATCCATTCTGTGGGAACCGGCGTTGGTGAACACAGCCACACCTTTCTGTGCTAGTTCTGTTTCTGTAGGTCCTGCGAGTTCCGACGGGATACCGGAGAACGCGATCCTGCAGTTCTTTGAGATCTTGGATAGGTCCATCGTTTCGATCTTGCTTTCCACAGTCTCTTCCTTGTAGACATGGTCCCTCACTTTCAGGACGTCGCCTAGTCTCTTTCCGTCAGATCTTTCGGAGGCGTAAAGCCCCTCTATCTCGAAATACGGATGGTCCTCGAGCATCTGGACGAATCTTTGGCCGATCATCCCGGTGGCCCCGAGCACTGCAACCTGAATCTTGCTCATTGTCTTTTGCTCCTTTCAATTGGGTTGTTGCACGCAACGAAGGGGTAGTATTAAAAACATGGTCATGGGATTCTCAGAAAATCTACGAAATCAGGAAGGGGTTTAAAAATAAGGTTCCATAAATCGTATAGTTCGGAATCAAATGCCATTTTCTTTTGAAAGTGCGGAATCAGTAATGGATACTATTTGAAATTGAAAATATGCGCAAATGGTTTTTGGTTTAAGTGGTTTTGATGATCACTGGATGCCGTAGAGGTGTTTCTGCCTTTCTTTCGAGATGTTAAGGATGACCTCTGCGATCATGCGTGCTTCTTCCTCGGAAAGACTTACCTCTTCGCAGAGTTCGTGGTATCTGTCGATGACCTCGCGCTCCTTGTCCTCGTCCCAGTATTTCTGACCTGCATGTTTCTTTGCCTTCGCTAATTCGTCAGCGATCTCCATGCGTGTGGAGATGAGGTCGATTATCTCCTCGTCTATCTCCTCGATCTGTTCTCTGAGTTCCTTCGTGTTTGACACGGTTATGCACCTGTACAATGGCATCACGGCATTTTTGATATAAAGGGTTTCCTTCCCTTGAAAGTGTTCTGTTTTTCTATATTCGAGATGAAATAGGTGTAGAGGATAGGTTTACGGGTTCATTTTTTCGATATGTTACGGCGAATGGCCAAATGATTTAAACGGACAGAGCGTTCACCGGTACATGGATCGTATCCACCAGTTGCTCAGACAGTACCCTTCGCAGGAGAAGGTGGCGATGGTGATGCTCCGCCACGGGATCAGCGTCAGAGATGGTAAGGCATACTGCGGTCCTATCGAGCAGTCGGATGCGGCTATCGCAAGGGCGGCGGATGTTGACCATAGGGTCGTCCGTTCTGCGATAACGAGGATCGATACCACGCCTGGACTGTCGGCGATATTCTCCAAGGTCAGGCCTACGCTGTTGATGTCCGATATGGCGCCGGAGATAGGCTGTTCGACGATCGAGATAATCCCAACGGATGCTTCTAAACCTGGGATATTGGCGGAGACGATGGGCGTGATCTACAAACAGGGTCTCACTGTCAGGCAGGCTGTCATCGATGATCCTGGGAACAGGATGGAATCCCATCTCATCGTTGTGGTGGACGGGGAGATCCCTTCGTATGTGATACCGTTGATAAAGGGTTGCAGCGGTGTGGCGAGTGTAATTATCAGATGAGTGTGTGTTGATGTGTATCATGAAGATGCATTCCAGAAGACCGTATCACTTTGATGTTTACTACTATAATATAACTAAGAAATGCACTTAATCTTTTTATAGTTGCAAATCATAGACGACCTCTGTACATTGGCCATACATATGGTCAGGTATGCGTGCCTCTACGCCGACGGTACGCCGTGTTCGCACGGTCAAAGGAGATTGGTTGGGAAAAGACTGGGATAGGATGGATCAAGGTCGTTTCGGTACTTTGAGTGCCGTAGATGTGTTCCGTTCATATTTTGGTCATTTTGTCAATTATAATCCTTTGGAAGATACCTTAGGATGTGGAGGAAGGGACACTACATTGCCGTTGTCCTCGGTGCTGTGCCGAACGGTCGGATGTCGTTGCGCATGCGGAGGGGTGTGTAGAGGGTCCACGGACCCTGTACGCGCATCTTCGCGAGCGTGGTGCAAAGATCGGGATGGAGAGCATCTAGGATGGATACGGCAGGGGATGATTCCAAGATGAAAATGAAAATGAACAAAAATAAGACTATGCTCGCACTCATTGTCGTCGCGGCACTTGCACTCTGCTCTGTAGCAGTTGTTGCAAATGAAAGCGATGATAGCAGCGCGGCAGGCACCTCTACTATTGATGCCCAGTATGTAAGTACTCAGGAAATCAACAGTAACACAGGTGCTGTAAACTATGAAGTGCGTGTACCCTTTGATTACAAAGGCACACTTCAGATGAATGCAGATTACGAAGTTGTATTTACCATAACTTCAGATGCAAATTATTCAGGAACAATTAGTTTCGGAACATATGATCCCGCAACAGGAATATACATACCTGTCGCAGTGATTACACTTGATGGAGTAAGCAGTGCAACTATTACGTTCACAACCACTGGAGTGAACCACACAACTATCTCTGACTTAGCTGTGATAGAGACCATTCCTGGAACGAACAGCACAGCATCCACATCTGGAACAATCACTATATCTGAAGGATCTGTACAGCTTGGAGATAGCGCATATTTCAGCGGAACTGTCGTTGCTGACGAGTCAAAACTCGTATCAGTTAACACATATGGTACAGTTTTGTCATCCGATGACCTCATTTACGGAGGAATAACCGAAGGTATTCAGCTGTATTACAATACAGATGACAAAGCGTATGAGCTTGTTGACGGAGAGCTTACTATTTACGGAACAGCTACAATGAACAGCTTTACCGTTACTAGTGGAGAACTTATTGTTGATTCTGATGCAATTGTTACAATGCCTGCAGATTCTGCGACATATACAATAGATGATGATTTCGTTCTTACAGTAGTCGGAGCTTCAAATGGCGATCTTGTTGATGGTGCGATATATGATGCATACGGCGAAGAAATTGCGTCGGTGTCAGGCATATCTTTAACCGGTGATGAAGTTACATTCACGCTCACCGATGGACGTGTATTAGACATGAGTGGCACATACACAATGCAGCTTCTTATGATGTATACAGACTCTGGTGTTACTACGTACTACATGTACAATGGTGTTGTTACATTCTCTGTATCTAAGATAACCTCGACTACTACTTATCAGGCAAAGATTATAGTGTCTGGTTCTTCATCATATTCTACTGCAACTGTTAACAGTGGTAGCATAGTGATTGGATCTAAGGACATCGCAGGAACCAGTATAGATTCGTATAGCATAGCATACAATGTCAATACGTATAAACTTGTACAGGCAGTTGTTGGCAATTCAAATGGTGGATCAGATTCAACACTTTCTGGATATATAACGTTTGATACAAGTGTTGGGGATGACCAGACAATAATGGTTGTGCTTATGAATAAGACCACAGGAGCATATGTTGTATTCTATGGCCTTACAGACCTTGGAGTAACTGACTTTGCGATATATTACAACAGTAGCACCGTAAAGGCAGCTAGCATGTCTGTAACAACTTCGAGTTCATCTAGTATCATAGGACAGATTTATTCAAATGCACAAGTTGCAGTAAGTACATCGAATCTTGATATAGATGACAATAAAGTCTATACGCTCGAAGTAGACGATCAGTTGACCGTTGATGGAACATTGAATGCAATGTATTCATCTGATTCTTCCTGCAGTATTATCGATAATAACGGTAATATCGATGTTACAGGTATCATAATGTATCAGGTCGAAAAGAATGGTACATATTCTGTACAAATCAACGATACTATTAATGCAGTTGCATACATGGTCGCTGCAGCAAGCACATCTACACAGACATATGATTCATACTATTACACAACACTCACTAACGCAATGGCGAACGCTTCTAACATTTATGTATACGGAGAAGTAGTCGTACTCGAGAATACAACTCTAACAGGTACGCCTGTCGGTACATCTACATCACCTAACACAATAACTGTTGTTGGAGATTTGATCATTGGGGACAACGATGAAGATTCATTAGTCACAGCAATTGTTACAGTACCTTCGACCTCTAAATTGGTCACAACAGGTACAGTCGTTGTTGAGAACGGACAATTAAAGATTGCAGGACTCACATCTGATTCTGGTTATAATGTAATCGCGGATGTGTTCATGGTAGATACTGGATATGGTGTGTACACAGACCTTGCGACAGCTCTGGGACTTGCTTCTAGCGGTGACACCGTAACAGTACGTAACTCGGGCGACATAATACTCGCTAATAGTTCGACCATTGCATCAGGTGTGACACTTGATGCATTGTCTAATACTATTATCATCAATGCTGGTGTAACATTTACTGTTTCTGGTGTAATGAAGGTCTACGCAATTGAGATTGATCCTGCAAAGGCAGCCACGAGTACAACTTCTGCAAAGGCAGCCGGTGTCCTTGTCTTTGACAACTATGACAGTAACACCAATATTACTATTGGAATACTTACTGAAGGTACAGTGACATTTACTACGAACTTTGACAATACTGGTACAAGTGATAATGTATTCGATATTGGAATAATAGTAGTGAACAGTACAACTAAGGCAACATCTGCTGTATTTAATTTCAACGGTAATGTTAATCTCAGCGCAGTTTGGACATCTGATCTTTCCTCTGGAAAGGGATATGTTACCCTTAATGTGCCTGGAACACTTACCACAGAGAATGATATGAATTCTTCAGACCTTTACGCGATAGCAAACGTCTCAGGAACTCTCACAGCAGAAGCAATACTTGGTGTCAGCGAACTTACTGTCACAGGTAGTGTTTTACTTGCAAATGACATGGATTCTTCATGCTACGTATACGCTGATGTGAGTCTGGTTGTAGGAACAGCATCAACAACTGCCACAGCAACCACGAACAATGCAAAGGCTACAGTCGTAATAGGTGGATATGCCATTGTGTACGGAACACCTGCGACAGATGCCGTATCTATATACAATGATACTGGTGTTTTGGTTACATCGACAACTGCATACTATTTGAATACAGACGTTCTCTACGCTACAGCATATAGTGTTGATAGCTACAAGATTACAACAGTATCTAACCCTGTAATCACGGGCCAGGTATTCTACGGATGGTATGAGGAAGCAACATTCCAGACATTGGTTATCAACGATACAATTGGTAGCCTTGACAGTGTCTACGGAAAGCTTGTCACACAGACAATATCCATAACCCTGACGTATGTGCAGAATGGATACTGGATGGTCAACGGCAATGTATACGCAGGTAACACTGTAACCATCGACTGGGCAAGCAGTTATAGCATCTCGTTCGTAGCCGACAGCGGTTACGAGTTGAAGGACTACGCTGTATACGTGAACGGCAGTGCTATGCCATTAGGCTACACTCCGACCGCAGGCGATGTCCTCACGTTCAATGGTACCGTCGAAGCAAAGACGATATCCGAGGATACCAGCATGGAGATAACAACGATTCTCCTGATCATTATCACAATCGTGATCATAATCATGGCAATCGTCATTGTCCTTAGACTGATGAGAAGCTGATCTGTGAAAGTAGTGAGATGGAATCATCCTTGAACAGAATATAAACCGGGGCGAAAGCCCCTTCTTAATTACTTTTAATATTGTCTCTTTTAAATAGTGTAAGAATAAAGGTGCATGTGATTCTTAGCATCTCTTTTACAATTAAATACTTACAAATTATATACTAAATATCTCGCATCCTGAGATGGTCCATATGATTTTGATGAAGAAAAAGAAAAGTATTGTGATTTTAACAATATTGATGGCAGCAGTCCTGTCATTCACTGTATTGTCAGTGCATGACGATGAGCGGTCTTCGGATGGTGCCGTCGTGGTCGATACATTGAAGATTGTCAAAGGGGAGACACAGAATTTGGATGTCGATATAACCAACTCCCTTATTGTTGAAGGGACATATTCAGGTACTGTTGAACTTGTGTCCAGTAGTAGCACAGTATACTCCAAACTTACATTTTCTACTGTATCTGGATTTGAACTTTATGTTAATTCAGGCGATCCCTATATCATCGGAGATATAACCGGCGGTTCAACAACATATTTCACGATAATCTCAGGATCGGTTACGTTAGGAAATGATAACGATACATTCACAGGTTATGTACATGGCGGTGATGGTTCCATAGGTTTTAATGGAATTATAGGTACTGTAGTTACCATTTATGGGTCCGATATAGTATTATCAGGAGAAACCAATGGATATTCTGATATTGGGTTCTCTGTGATATCATCCGTTACAGTCACATCATCGAATACATATACCAGTGATGAAGATGTTACTGTATCCGGTATACTCAGCAATGAATTGTTGAGTAACAGCATAGCAGTCACAGAGAGATCGGATGGATCATATCTTCTGATTGGTAGTCTTGCATACATAGATAGGAATGGTTCCTCATCAATAGGCACATTTTTCGATTTGATCGTTGGAGATAAGAATGATTGTACACATGCTGTGATCATAGGAACATCTCAAGAGGTTGTCACATCTAATGATATCATTGCATTAGGAGGAGGAAAATATCTCGTGTGTCTTTCATCCAGTGTATCATCGATGGATATCGGCGGCGTGACAGTGAATTTTTCAGGATTGAGTATGGCTTCGGAAGGTAACAAAGTTACGCCTTCCCTTACTGGTGTGACTGCCAAGATATCTCTGAGCGGGAATGTGACAATAGAAGATCTGATTGTTGGTCCAAGTGTTAATATGGTGGTCCAAGATGGGGCATTCGTGTCAACCACTTCCTCATCTGATCTAACAATTGAGGGAAGTCTTTCTGTGATCGGCACTGCGGATTTCACCTTCATATCCACATTTTCAACGAATTCTGAGATAGGGGACGGAACAATATCTGTGACTGGTGTATTGATGGCAACCACCGGCGCATCCAGTGATGTGAATATACATTCCATGTATTATGTATCCGGATTCGATCGTGTATACGCTTCCTTAGCATATGTTCTGGAGAACGGTAACGGACATGTTTACGTTTCAAATTCTTACATCATAAATTCTTCTACGACCATATCATCATCGACGATTCTAGACAACTCAGGGACATTGTATCTTTCAGAGGCTGTCACATTGACCAACAATGGTTCAATCATCAATGACGGAGGGGTCATCATATCCGATTCCAGCCAATTCTATAATGTCAACGGAACATTGGACAACAACAGTTTCATCATGGCATATGGATTGTTCACCAATAAAGGCTCATTTTCAACCAAGTTTTATGCGGACGTCAGTTATTACAACAATACGACCACGAAATTCGCCAGTATACCCGTGATGTTGGAGAATGCATCTTCAGGCGATAGTCTGATCCTTAGGAGAAATGTGACAATGACCACTGATTCCACACTTTTGAGCGGGGTCACATTGTCAACCAATAACTGGAAATTAACAGTGGTGGATGGAGTAATATTCAATGTATACGGTACAATGAACGTAATAAGTGATACAGACGTGAATGGTGTGATGATCGTTTCCGGTACAACGAATGTTGGTATTGGCTGTACACTGTACGTGTCTGGAACACTGTCTGTATCCGGGATATTGAATGTCAGTGGGAATGTATCTGCGGATACAGTGATACTTACTGGTACAACTACGATCACTGGAAACATGACCGTTACCAATGTCATAAAGGTTGGAAAGGACCCCTCATCCCTTCCGTATGACAATCAAACCTTCATAGACGGGGGGATATCGTTGGCAGACGGAGCCATGGCAATAGTGTATGGTGATGCTTCCAATTTCGACCCATTGGATGTTTTCAGATATACAGAGTACACGGTATTCACAATATCCGATGATACATATGCTTACGAGTACGCATCTTCGAGTGAGGTTAAGCTGGATCTCTTGGTACCTAAGATAAGCGGTATTGGTTTCGCTCAATGGTTGGACGTAAACGGCAACAGTATAACTGGCATTCATTATGTCGGTGATTACGGTATCCTCATAGCAGATACGACCACAGAGACCTTTGATGTCACATTGACCTATAATGAAGGTATCATTTGGATAGTGGATGGTTATGATGTACAGCAAGGAGGAGGACAAGTGACTATTCCTTATGGGGAGCATTATGTCGAGATACAGGTGGTCGAGGGATATACTGGAAGTCCCGTAATCTGGTTGACGATAGGTCTTAGCACTGTCCAAATATCTCCTGGTGAGGATATAATGATCATACAGGACTGTACGTTCAAGGTCACAGGTATATACAAGAGCGGAGGAACATCCCAGGACAACAGCCTTGTAACAATATTATCGATAGTAATTGTGATAACAATCGCGCTTATCGCAGTCATGTTAGTCCTTCTGATGAGGAAGAATAAGAATAAAGATAAGTCTCAGTGAAATATTTTAAAAACATTTTCCTTTTTATTCTAATAAAAAACTAGACCACTCTGTATGAATCACAATGTGTTCTTCATCGCATTAGTAATATTGGGTAGTATGAATTCAGAATCACCACAGATAATCAGTGAGTATCAAATATACTAATACCATGTCCGTGACATGCTCTTCAAGGCACAGGCAATATCCAAGTCATTCGGACCGGCAAAGGTCCTCAAGGATGTCAATATACAGATTGACGAAGGTGCCAGCATAGGTCTCATTGGTGTTAACGGTGCAGGGAAGAGCACATTTCTTAAGATACTCCTAGGTCAGGAGAAACCTGATACGGGAGAACTAATTGTAAATACGAATCGTGTAGGTTATCTGGAACAGTTCGCAGAATCTTCTCCTGACGTTACCGTAAGGGACGTTCTCGGTCGCCCTTACGGCCATATAGAGAACATCCGTAAAAGGATGAGAGAGATCGAGGAACTGATGGCCTCCGGTGCAGAGATGGATTGGAATTCCATAGCATCAGAATACTCTCAATTGGAGAAGGATATAGCACAGAGCGATATGAAGGATGAGAAGAATCTCATCAAAGCATTGAAGAAAGTAGGTCTCTCAGAGGAGATGATGGACCGTTCCATGGAATCTCTCTCCGGAGGAGAGAGGACCAAGGTTATGCTCTCACGCATACTTGTTCAGGCTGACGAGTGCGACATACTCATAATGGATGAACCCACGTCCCATCTCGATATCGATACCGTCGAATGGTTGGAGGATTATCTTTTGAAGACACATTGTTCTGTCCTCGTCATTAGCCATGACAGATATTTCCTTGACAAGATAGCCACTCGTATGGTCGAGATAGACCACGGCAACACGAGGGAATATAAAGGGAATTATACTGATTTCATCACCAAGAAGATGCTTGACCTCGACCGCATGGAAAAGGAGTACAAGAAGTACTCGGCACAGAAGAGGAAGCAGGAGGAGATCGCAGATCAACTCCATAGGGACCAGTGGTACCTGACCACTCATAAGACCCGCGAGAAACTCATCGCCAAGATGGAAGAGAAGGAAAAACCCGATAAGAACAAGGAGATAACGGTCAAGATACAGGCGGCTCCCAAGTCTGGTAAGAATGTCATCACGACCAAAGATCTTTCTGTAGAATTGGGAGGAAAGATCATACTGGAACATGTGGATCTGGACATCCATAAGGGCGATAAGATCGGTATGTTCGGCGGGAACGGTCAAGGAAAATCGACATTGATAAAGGCGATATTGGAAGAGATACCGTGCAAAGGAGAACTTTGGGTCGCCCCTGGGGCCAAGATAGGTTATTATTCCCAGCATCACGACGGTCTCGATCTCAGATTGACGGCAGAGGAACAGCTGCTGATGATAATAGGGAAGGATAGGAGAGGCGATGCAAGACAGATGCTCGCAAGGATGCTCTTGATGGGGGAGGATGTCGAGAAACCCATGAAGATGCTGTCAGGTGGACAGAGGGCCCGCGTAGCTCTCTGCTTGATGCTTCTGGAGGAGACTAACCTTCTCATATTGGACGAGCCCACCAATTATCTGGACATTCCTGCCAAGCATGCGGTCGAGGAAGCATTGACCGAATATGACGGCACGATAATGGTGGTCACCCACGACAGATATTTCCTAGATACAGTGTGCAACAAGACCATTGAGGTCAAGAATAAGTCGGCCATCATGCGTCCAGGAACATATTCCGAGGCTAAAGGCAGGCCCAACGTCAAGGAAGTGGTCATGGATGCTGATGAGTACAGAGTGATATCGCCTTTTACAAATTGGACTCTAGGAAGGAAATTTGTCAAGGGAGATCGCGTACTTATCACTCCCGCCGAGGTTGCGAGTTATCAATGGGCTCTGGATCAAGATAAACTTAAAAAGACAGGTGGACGTCAGAGAAAGAAGGTTCAAGTTTCTGATGAAGATGAAGATGCAGACGATGAATGAGGCCATTGTTCGATTGTGCTGAATATTTGTTTTTTGTTATTGATTCAATACCTTTTTTTACTATTAGCGTAATTATCGTCGGGGGCGCCAGAGAAGAATGGAAGAGTTAGTTTTGCTTTTGAACATGACGTTGATTCTTTCTCTAGCTGCCGTTTGTACTGTTATATTTAAAAAACTAAAAATGCCGACGATCATTGGTTATCTCGCGGCGGGAATAATTTTAGCTAGTTATTGGGCCACCCAGTCAGAGGATACACAACTTATTGTCACTATACTTGCCGATCTGGGTCTAGTATTCCTTATGTTCTGTATTGGCCTGGAACTTAACATCAAAAAGCTCCGTAAGTCCGGAATGTTCGCACTCATGGTGGTGATGATCCAGGTACCAATAATGATCTTCGGCGGGTACATCTTCGGAATGATGATGGGATGGGATTCCCTCCAATGCATATTCTTCGGTGCGATAATATCAGGTTCGAGTACTGCTGTCGTCACTGCCGTACTTGCAGAATCCGATAAGCTCAGCAGGGAAGATGCAGAGACAATAATCCTCATAACTGTAATTGAGGATGTGGCACAGGTATTGATCCTGTCCATGACATCTCCTTTGCTCGTAGGTTCTTCTATGAGTCTAGGCTCTGCCATGTGGATGCTGCTGATCATAGCAATATTCATGGCAGGTTCCATGGTGTTAGGATTGATCTTCATACCGAAGATCCTCGACTGGATCGGTGAAAAGATGCCAGAAGAGGTATTGCTGGTATCTGCACTGGCCATGTGTTTTGCATTGGCGTTATTATCTGTGTATGTGGGAATGTCCATGGCCATCGGTGCATTCCTCATGGGAGTCATAGTTTCGCAGTCGCATACTGCCAAGTCTATTGAGCACGACGTTGTTCCGATGAGGGATATCTTCATGGCGATGTTCTTCATATCTATAGGGCTGAAGATATTCCCTGGCAGTATAATACAGAATATAGGATTGATAGTGCTTTTTGTCATCGTATATGGATTCTTGAAGACTTTGAGTGTGTTCATCGCATATTTCATTGGCAACAAGTCGATGCGTTTGGGATTCATATCGTCCGTGAGTCTTGTGGCCATGGGTGAGTTTGCGTTCATCATATCTAAAGAGGCTTATGATGCAGGAGTCATCTCTCAAGATATCTACACATCCGTCATAGGTGCGGCCCTTCTATCGATGGTATTATTGCCGATATTCTCGAAATATTCCAACACAATATGCGACAAAGTCGAGGAGTATAGCCCAAGCTTTCTCTATAATATATTCAGGAAGGCTGAGAAGTTCAGAAGTGACCAATATGCTAAGATGGCCTTGTCTTCTAAGGTCACGGCAGCTAAGTTCAAGAGGAATTTGACATTAGCATACTTGGAGATATTGATACTCGCGATCCTACTCCTTGTGTTCTACGTTACAACACCTGGCATGGCGCAGTTCCTGTACGATGCCGTGGAATCATTCACGTACAACGATTGTTACACGCTGATACTCATGATGGAGTTCATAGCCCTCATGTTGCCTCTGTATCTGATCGTTAAGAATGTCAAATTTGCAGAGAAGGTTATGCTTGATATGGAAAGAAGGGCCGTCACCATAGGAATGGGGGATCTTGACAGCAGGGTATCCAGATTTTACAAGGAGATGGTCAAGGTCAACACATGGATGATAGTGTTCTTCATCGATTTCCTGTTCTTGTTCATAATCCCGACCAATGTGGACTTCTTGACACACGTGTTCGTTGTAATGTTCGGTGCAGGATGCATAATATTCATCTATTTCATCAAATACTGGAGAAGGAACTGAGGCTCTGTCATTTCGGTATTGTTTTTCTCAGTAGATCAATATTAAAAATGGTGTTGGACGGTCGTTTAGACCGTAAAAAGTTTCAGAATTCTTTTTCATCATCGAACGGGTCGTCGCCTGTTTTTAGATTATTGTAGATGACGACAAGTTCGTCCTCGGATATGCTGCGGTGAAGTTTCACTGCATATCTTCTGACCCAATCAAGGAGAGTTATGGCATCCTCGTCGCTGAGGGCTATTCCTCTTTCTTTGAGCTTGGTTACTAAAGTGTTCCTTCCGGAATGCTTCCCGATGACGATCTTCCTCTCGAGTCCCATCTCTTCGGGGTCGTAAGGCTCGTAGTTCTTTGCGTCCTTGATGATGCCGTCCGCATGTATTCCTGCTTCGTGAGCGAAGCAGTTGGTGCCTAGGAAGGGCTTGGAGACTGGTATCGGCCTGTTGGCGGCTACAGAGACGAACTCTGCTAACGGCTTGAGTTTCAAAGGTTCTATTCCGAAGTCCTTTCCGTAAAGGTGCTTAGCAGCCATCACGACCTCTTCGAGCGGTGCGTTACCGGATCTCTCTCCGATTCCCATGACAGTAGTACTGGCGAATTTGGCTCCCGCCATCATACCAGCCAAGCAGTTGGCCGTTGCCATCCCGAAATCGTCGTGGGTGTGCATCTCGACATCGATACCTACGGTGTCGATGATCTTCTTCACTCTTTCGTAACAATTGAACGGGGTCTCCCTTCCGATGGTGTCGCAGTATCTGAACCTGTCAGCGCCCGCATCCTTTGCGGCCTGAGCGAACTGTATGAGGAAATCTATGTCCGCACGGGAGGCGTCCTCTCCGTTGCATGAGACATACAATCCGTGTTCTTTCGCATGTTCTACACTAGTGACGACCTTCTCAAGGACCCATTCTCTGCTCTTTTTGAGCTTGTGTTCGATATGGATGTCAGAGGAGGACATCGAAATAGCGACGGAGTCGACTTCGCATTCGATACTTGTGTCGATGTCGTGTATATCTGCTCTGTTCCATCCCAGGATAGAGGCATTCAGTCCCATGTGGGCGATGTGCCTTACAGCCTTCTTTTCGTCGGAACCCATAGTGGGGATACCGGCTTCGATCTGCTGTACGCCTGCTTCGTCCATAAGTTGGGCGATTCTGTATTTCTCCACATTAGAGAATACGATGCCCGCGGTTTGCTCTCCGTCCCTAAGGGTGGTATCGCAAGCCACGAGCTCATATTTGTTCAGGATCTTGTTGACCTCATTGTAGCTTTTCATTTATATTCCTCATTTTTAGTCCCTGGCGGGACCGAAAACGTTCTCACAAACTAAACAGACCTTATTGTTAAATATCATTCTTAAACGTTTTCCTGAAAACAGTGTTCAATTGTCTAGTGAGTCTTCTTATACTGTGGTCAATCAGACCTTATAGCGTAAAATAGCACCCATTCCCCCTAGTGCGGCAAGTTCTCTTCCGCCGTCGTGTTGTTCCGAGACAACTATTATATTCCCTTTTTGGGATTCGACGGCCCTCACTATGTGATCTAGGTCCTGTACCCTTAGTTTGGAATCCAATATCAGGAGCGTTTCCACGGCTCCGGATTGTGCGGCATTCTCTATCTCCTTGGGTCCGTATGTAGCGAGACCGTCCTTTCCGATCTCCGCCATGAGCTTCTCCACAGCTTCCATCTCTGCTCCGACAGCTGATTCCCGGAGTATATCGGCACCCATGCCTGTCTTTATGAGTTCGTTCACTCCGGCCATTCCGCATTGACCGGTGTGATAGACATGCACGCTTTTGAATTCCGGAAGATTGAGTCTTTTAAGGTCATCTATCAGGGATTCCTTCTCGAATCCGGGACCGAGCAATACCAATGGCATGTTCGGTTCCATCAAAGGTTTTACTTTGTCAATGATCTCGCCATGGTAGTTGTCGATCTTTCCTTTCTCTTCATATTGTTTTCCGGACCTTCCGGAACGTAGAGTGGTCACTTCCTTCAGTCCGTATTGTCTCAATACAGCTATCGTCGCATCGTCTTGATCTAGAGATATGAAGACTATCCGTGGTTTCTTAGTATCGTTCACGGCCCTGTCTAATCTCTCGAGCTGTGTCTCCCTCCAGCGATCTTTCTTTATTGTAAGATTATCTCCTATCTCGAATATGAGAGTGTGATGTTGTCCGATATCCTGAGGTCCCGTTTCTATGATGCCTAGGATCCTCAGTCTGAGGTCGTCCTCCGAGAATTCGACCTTTTCTGTGCGTATGCCAAGCGTCATCCGCTTCTTTTCCATTTTCTCCGCTCTGATCTTGTCAGCGGATTTCTCCTCTCTTCGGGTGGTGGATGCAGTGACAAGGTCCCCTGTTTCTATGACGTTGTACAGGTGCCACATGTCCTCATCGGCCTCAAGCATCAAAGAGATGCTGCCAGTTCCTGGATCCTTCCCGAGAATGCGCATGTCAGTACTAATGGCATCAACCGATAATAACATTCACATTTGCTTCGATTTTCTGCCGTCAGCACACTGTTTTATAAACCTCAGTACAAAATAAGAGGGGTTGTCTAATTCTAGACATCGATTCTGATGGGTTGTTCTGAACAAACCCAATCCATTAAATACATTCCCCAACTTAGAATTATTCTCAATGGCACGCAGTTATTTGGTCCTTGAGGACGGGAGCATATACGAAGGAGAGCCCTTCGGATATCAGACTCCCGCATTCGGTGAGGTAGTATTCTCAACCGGAATGTGTGGTTATCAGGAAAGTTTAACAGATCCTTCGTTCCAGGGGCAGATACTCGTTATGACCTATCCTTTGATCGGTAATTACGGTATCAGCGACGCATTCTATCAGTCAGAGTCGATACATGCTCGCGCACTTGTCGTCAGGGAATACTGCAAGGAACCTTCCAAGATGTACGGCGGTAGGACACTCGACGACTTCCTTAAAAAATTCAAGATACCCGGCATATCGGGCATAGACACCAGGGACCTGGTCATAAAGATCAGAACGATGGGAACCCTGAAAGGTGCCATCACTCAGGATAAGGACGGCATCGAAGCCCTGATAAAAGAGCTCAAGAGGATGCCTGCGCCTTCCGAGAGCAACCTCGTCGGAGAGGTCTCCTGCAAGGAGATAAAGAAATGCGGCACCAATAAAGCGATCACAGTAGGCCTTTTGGATTGCGGAGAGAAATCAGGTATCCTGAGAGACCTTTCATCCAGGTACAATGTGGTGGTGTTCCCTTACGACACTCCGGCCGACGTCATTGTAGAGTCAAAAGTGAAAGGGGTGCTCCTTTCCAATGGACCCGGGGACCCGGCTCACCCTGCCATACTTAACACCACGGCAAAGACCGTCAGAGATCTATCCACACAGCTTCCGCTCTTCGGTATATGCTTCGGCAACCAGGTCGTGGCGCTTGCTCTGGGAGGGAACACATACAAATTGAAGTTCGGTCACCGCGGATGCAACCAGCCTGTCAAGTACGAGGGCAGAGTGTACATAACATCCCAGAACCACGGATTTGCGGTGGACGAAAATAGTCTGGAAGGTACCGGACTTGTTGTAGACCAGGTGAACGTGAACGATAAGACCGTAGAAGGTTTGAAACACACCGACCTCCCTATATTCACTGCTCAGTATCATCCGGAGGCGTCGCCAGGTCCATGGGACACATCGTTCCTGTTCGATAGATTCGGAAAGGTCATCAAGGAGGGACATCTGTGAGAAAGGATTACAAGAAGCTCATGGTCATAGGTTCTGGACCGATAATCATCGGACAGGCTGCAGAGTTCGATTTCTCTGGAACACAGGCATGCCGTTCTCTTCGTGAGGAGGGTTACAAGACGGTACTTGTTAACTCTAATCCTGCGACCATTCAGACGGATGCCGACACAGCAGACAGCGTTTATATAGAGCCGCTTCAGGCCGATATTGTGGTCAAGATCATAGAGAAAGAAGGTGTCGATGGAATAGTATCCGGTATGGGTGGACAAACCGCTTTGAACATCTGTTCAGAATTGGCAGAGTCAGGAGAACTGGCTAGACTCGGAGTGAAACTCGTAGGTACCCAGCCCGACGCTATCGAGATGTCGGAGGATCGTGACCTCTTCAAGAAGACGATGGAGAGGATCGGGGAGCCAGTCCCTCTGAGCAGAAGTGTTCATACGATACAGGAGGCATTGGAGGCTGTCAAGGTCATAGGAAAGTACCCTGTCCTTGTGCGTCCTGCCTTTACCCTTGGAGGTACCGGAGGAGGTATCGCATACAGCGAGGGAGAGCTCATGGAGATATGTGCCAGAGGTCTGGCTTATTCCCGTATCCATCAGGTCCTCATCGAGGAGAGCGTCCTTGGATGGAAGGAATTGGAATACGAGGTAATGAGGGATTCCGTGGACAATTGCATCATCGTGTGTAACATGGAGAACCTCGATGCGATGGGGATACACACTGGCGAATCCATAGTTGTGGCACCTTTGCTCACGATATCGGACAGGGACCATCAACGTCTAAGGACAGCTTCACTGAAGATAATCCGTGCCCTCGGAATAGAGGGAGGATGCAATGTGCAGTACGCATTGAATCCTGAGAACAGCGAATACAGGGTCATCGAGGTCAATCCCCGTGTGTCACGTTCATCTGCACTTGCATCCAAGGCGACCGGATATCCGATTGCACGTGTCGCAACGAAGATCGCCGTAGGATACACACTTGACGAGATACCGAACAAGATCACAGGAACTACATATGCGGCGTTTGAACCTGCCCTTGATTATGTGGTGGTCAAGATACCCCGCTGGCCATTTGACAAGTTCCGCACTGTCGACAGACACCTCGGTACCCAGATGAAGTCCACCGGAGAGATGATGTCCATAGGACGTACATTCGAGGAGGCACTGCTCAAAGGACTCAGGTCTTTGGAGATCGGCGTAAAAGGTCTCGACCGTATCGAGATGAGTGACGAGGAGCTCATGGACGAGCTCAAACATGCCACGGATAGGCGCATCTTCGCCATAGGAGAGGCCATCAGGAAAGGATGGAGGATCGAGAAGATAGCGGAGCTCGCCCAGTGGGATGAGTTCTTCGTAAGGAAGCTAAAGAATATCATTGACATGGAGAACAGACTTGCCAAAGAGGAACTCACAAAGGACCTCATGGAGAGTGCCAAACGCATGGGATTTTCCGATGATACTATCGGCGACCTAGTAAAGAAGAACTGCATGGAGGTCCGTAAGATCAGGAAGAGCATGGGAATTGTCCCAGTCTACAAAATGGTGGACACATGTGCGGCTGAGTTCAAAGCAGAGACACCATACTTCTATTCAACATACGCAAAGAGCAGCGAGGCTGTGAAGCACACGGGTAAGAAGAAGGTCGTGCTGATTGGCAGTGGTCCGATAAGGATCGGCCAAGGAATAGAGTTCGACTATTGTTGCGTCCATGGTGTGATGGCCCTTCAGGAAGAAGGTGTCGATGCCATTATAATCAACAATAATCCAGAGACAGTATCGACAGATTACGATATATCGGATCGTCTTTATTTCGACCCGCTGGATCTCGAAGATGTATTGAATGTCATAGAGGCCGAGGATGCCGATGGAGTGATATGCCAGTACGGCGGACAGACCAGTGTCAATCTCGCGGTCGATCTGGAGAAAGCATTGGTTGGAACGAAGACCAAGATACTCGGTACCTCGCCGGACCAGATGGATGTCGCAGAGGACAGGAGAAGGTTCTCAAAGCTAATGGACGACCTTGGAATAAGACAGCCCAGGTCGGGTACTGGTTATTCTTTCGAGGAGGCCAAGGCCATAGCGGAGGAGATCGGATACCCTGTCTTAGTAAGACCTTCCTATGTATTGGGAGGCCGTGCCATGGAGATAGTATATTCCACTGAGGAATTGAAGATCTACGTGGCCACCGCCGTCAAAGTATCCAGGCATCACCCCATATTGATCGATAAATATCTGACGGAAGCGATAGAGATCGATATCGATGCGGTGTGCGATCAGACCGATGTGTACATCGGTGGCATAATGGAGCATGTGGAATATGCAGGATGTCACTCCGGAGATGCGACTATGGTCCTTCCTCCGTTCACATTGGGAAGGGACATCATCGACAAGATGGTGGACATAACCAAACAGGTCGCGCTGGCACTTAAGATCAAAGGTCTGATGAACCTGCAGCTTGCTGTGAAAGGTAACGAGGTCTACATGATAGAGGCCAATCCAAGAGCTTCACGTACTGTGCCTTTCATATCCAAAGCAACAGGGATACCTCTTGCGAAGATCGGTGTCAAGCTCATGTTGGGAAAGACCTTGAAGGACTTCGGACTTTCAGGATATAGGCCGATAGACCATTTCGCTGTCAAGGCATCTGTGTTCCCATTCCTGAAATTACCCGGTGTCGATTCCATTCTCACTCCCGAGATGAAGTCCACCGGAGAGGTAATGGGTATCGACGAGGACTTCGACATAGCATGTTACAAAGCGCTC
This sequence comes from Candidatus Methanogranum gryphiswaldense, assembly GCA_019262145.1. Classification (NCBI taxonomy): domain Archaea; kingdom Methanobacteriati; phylum Thermoplasmatota; class Thermoplasmata; order Methanomassiliicoccales; family Methanomassiliicoccaceae; genus Candidatus Methanogranum; species Candidatus Methanogranum gryphiswaldense. Next base: position 516,932 of record CP076745.1, read on the forward strand.
ACCGCCGCAGGCAACTGTCTTCCTACCGAGGGTGGAGTCTATATCACGGTCAACAACGCAGATAAGGAGCGCGTTCTGCCAATCGCGAAGGAACTCATACAGATGGGATTCACCATATATGCCACAAAGGGAACTTCAACATACCTTAGGGAGCATGGTGTGGAGACCATGACCGTCTTCAAGATAGACGATAACATGAGTCCAAATGCGATAGGATTGATGAGAGCAGACAAGATCAACCTTGTCATCAATACCCCATCGGAGAAGTCGGGACCTGTCCGTGACGGTCACAAGATGCGCAGACTCGCCGTTGAGTTGGAGATACCGTTCCTCACCACGATACAGGGTGCCGATGCAGCTGTCGGTGCCATCAAGGTCGCGAGAGACAAGAAGTTCTCCGTCAAGTCGACGAAGGAGTTCCATCTTCTCAGGTAAATCTTTTAATTCTTTATCATTAAAATATCACTCCACTCGGGAAATCTCGAGTGGAGTTTTTATGGTATTTATGGAGCAGTGTCCTCATCTTCTTTTCATATATGCCCAAGCCGCCAGTACCAGAAGTATGATGATAACCGCCACAATTATTATTACAATATAGGATTGGTCCTCATCGTTCCCATCATAGGATGAGTTAATGGTCACCGATGTTTTACTGCTGTATGTAGAGTCGAAATCATCAGACGAAAGTGATGTATCTATCGTCAGACCTGTTTCACATTGAGTATCGAAACAGTATGTGCCCAATGACATGCTCGAGGTCCTTTCGATATATATGTAGCTGAGGAGTGAGCAGTATTGGAAGGCATAATCCCCAATGGAATCGACACTGTTTGGTATAGTGATCGAAGTCAGAGAGTAACCGTATTCGAATGCATAATCTCCTATCGTCTCAACACTATCTGGAATCGTGATCGATGTCAAAGCATAGCATTTGCAGAAAGTGTACTCTCCTATCGATTCAATATCATCTGACAGGGTGATCGATGTAAGTGAATAACACTTGTAGAACGCGCGGTCCCCTATGGATTCAACACTATCTGGAATCGTAATGGATATCAGAGCAGAGCACGTACAGAAAGCATATTCTCCGATCGTTTCCGTATTGCTTGAGATGGTTATCGATGTAAGTGCAGAGCAGTTGAAGAATGCATAATCCCCTATGGATTCAACGCTATCTGGAATTGTTATTGTTGTGAGTGAGGAGCAATTGTAGAATGTGCTGTCTCCGATGGCCTCAATATTATCCGATAAGGTTATTGATATGAGTGAAGAACAGCTATAGAATGCATAATCCCCAATGGATTCAACGCTGTCGGGTATCGTTATGGATGTGAGTGAGGAGCAGTTGCTGAAAGCATAGTCTCCGATCGATGTGACACTATCAGGTATCGTTATGGATGTGAGTGCAGAGCAATTATAGAACGCATAACTTCTTATTGATTCGATATTGGCAGATAATGTTATCGTTTTAAGTGCGGAACAGCCTTGAAAAGTGAATTTTTCGATGGATGTGACGTTGTCAGGTATAGTGATCGATGTAAGTGCAGAGCAATTATAGAACGCATAATTTCCTATGGATTCAACATTGTCAGATATCGTTATCGATGTTAAGCTGGAACAATTGTAGAACGCGCGGTCCCCTATGGCGATCACAGTGTAAGTGACGCCATCGTAGCTCACAGTTGAAGGTATCGTCAAGGTAACGCTCGTGGACGTATCGATGGCAGCACTGTAACCGTTACCTACCTGGACCGTAGCTTCAGAGTCAGATATGATGTAGTATGTGACCTCTATCCCACCGGTCGTCACTGTAAATGTCGTGTCTGCTGCAGCAGAGTCGTTCGTATCGTTCAAAACAGTTACGGCCATTATGATGCACATCACGATAGATACGATCGCCAGTATCATCGACAAATGTCCATGTCTGTGTGTTTTGACATGATCGGAATTCAATTTTGAATCTTCTTTGTTTTTTTGGTTTGAATCCATGCGGTCATCACCATTGACTTCGTGGCCGTCTAGAAATTAGAATTATTTAATGATATTCGTTAAATTATATTCATATATCAATATAATTTGAAATCATATATCAATGAGTCGTCAAATTATCATTTGTAATTGTTTAATCACCTAATGAATTAAATAAAAGATTTTTGTGTGTTTGCATTTTATTTTTGATTGTAAAAGTTGTCGTTATTCAGTTTTTATCCTTATCAGATAATATACTGATTTCAATCAAAAATAATGATATATTTAAATACGCTAAAGAATCAGCTTAAATAAAAGGTGTTGTTATTGTATCTTGTTTCAATTATCGATTGATAGGAGAATTATATTTGAAAACACGCATTATATCAGGTACGTTCGTATTTGTGATAATCACATTCAGCTTATTTGCAGCGGTCGTTTCTTCACCCGTTTCTGCTGAAGTCGATTATGGATCGACAGATTCGAAAGTACTTGAAAACCCAAACGTCGTGATAAGAGGAACGTCAGACTCAGATGAAACGACCGTGGCTACTTTGTTGAACACATTGACTTTTTCAGACAATGTTAGTCATTGGTACATAGTTTATCCAGATTTAGCATCGGCAACAACAGATGGTGTAGCTGCTGGGCAAGTGATATCCGTCACATATGAGGGTAATATGTATTCTAGTGTCACCGTATTCGTAGGCAATCAGTTTGATGGGACAGGCGGAATCAGTACTATAATAGCGGACAATACTACTATATTTTTCAAGCCTGGGGATTATTCAGTATCAGCGGGATGCGCTTCTACCGGTTATTTTTCTTTTAATAATCTATCCTTAATTGGATTGGGAGCCACCTCAGATTTAGTGGAATTCGACATGGGATATTATTCATATGGAGGTACGGATTACAACCTCCGCAATATACTGTGGAGTAATTTTTACGCCTCAAATATAACTTTTAATGCTCAAGATCGCAGCATGTTCTACAAGAGTACGGGTCAACATTATTTTCATATGACCGGTCAGTCAAATAATGTTTTTAATAATGTAGTCATTACCAATCTTAATCTTGTCAGTAGTAGTGCTGAGAATAATAGAAATGTTGCAATCAATGTATTGAATTCAGATTATATAATATTCAATAATGTTACATTGGAAGATTGGACATCAATATCGGGGTGTGGGCCAATTCAGGTGAATAACTCATCATCAAATGTCTATTTCAACAATCTCACTCTGAATAATGTGCATGATACCCAAGGATTCATCAAGGTGGAGGATGGAACTAGTGGCAATCCTCTTACTGTTACTTCAATTTTTATTACTGGAACCTTATCATTTGTTGGTATGACAGAAATTGAGAAGACGATCTTTGTGGAGAGTTATTATTATGATACTGTGGCATTTCCAAGTAGTCTCTACAGGTATGCACAGGTAAACAATCAGAACGGGTCTTTTAATCCTTCAATCCCTTATATCTTATTGTCAACTACTTTGCCTGACTCCATAGAGGGATATGCGATATTCGATCTCAAAGATAATACATTCATTGTAAAGGATGGAGATACTTTGATTACGCAGGAACAGCAGATCCAGAATATAGTGGATGCCGTTGCATTCATTCAAATGATCAAAGGCATGACCGTTGCTACGTCATATAATGTAAAATACTGTGTCGGAGAAAGTTTGGGGACGATCACTCTTCCAGAGGTCGCGACTTCAATTTCAAATTACGATGGATATTGGGAGAATATGGGATTGAACATAATACCGGTTAGTGCGATAGATAATGTTATAACGACAAAAGAGGTAGTCGTATTCAATTCTGGTTCATCAATTTCTCTTCCTGCGAGCAATAATAGGTACACTTTGTTCAACATAGATTTCAACGAGGTAGAGGGGTGCACTCTGCAGGAGGTCATCGAAGGGGTAACGCCATTGTCTTCTGCGTTAGATCCATACGAGTATCTTTATGGGACCTCCAATGGTCTGACATATACGGAGTACAGCTCTTCCAAATCACCTCTCGTTCCCAATGCAACAGACGAGACATTTCAGAGTTGCGTTTTTACATCTTTGGTCAACAACATAGAGATAAGCAGTGCCTCTCTTACATGGTATGTAGGTGATGAAAAATACCTTACTGCCACTTTGACTGATACAAATGATAATTCTTTTACCTATGGGAGTATAACTCAAGAGGATCTTAACAAAGATACTGCTAATGATGAAGTACCCATCATCAAATGGTTCTCTACAGATACTTCTGTTGCTACTGTTGATATGGATACGGGGAAGGTAACCGCCGTAGGTATAGGAACAGTTACAATAGTTGCCAAGGCCGCTGACGAGTATAATGATGGGGAGATAGAAAAGCCATGGGCCGCATATACTTTAGTTTCAAATCCAGGAACATATACGGTAACATTCGATTCTAATGGGGGTATTGCGGCCGATCCGACTACAATTCAAGTTACATACGGTTCTCAATATGGTACTTTGGCCACCACATCAAGGGAAGGATATACTTTTGATGGATGGTATACAACTGTATCCGGCGGTACTAAAATAGAAGCATCTTCGATAGTTAACATAACATATCCTACTACGCTGTTCGCGGTCTGGACACTTAATGATTACACCGTGACCCTGATCTATGACAGTGAGTTCATATCCGTCGACGGGGTCCCGTCAGGTGGGATCGTCTCCGCAGGTGACGGCATATCCGTCTCTGTCACGGGGAGCATCCTCGTCGAAGAGGTCTATGTTACGGTCACCATGGGCGGGAACACGGTCGACGTATTCCAGTATTCGAGCGGTTCCCTCACTGCAGGCACGGTATCGATAGATCACGTCACGGGAGACGTCACCATCACTGTGGATTACAAAGAAGTCCAGATCGTATCGCCATCCTCCGAAAAGAGCTTCTCGTGGTGGATACTCATCGCAATCGTCCTGATATTGCTATTAGTATTCTTCCTGTTCTACAGAAGAAGGAAAGTAGTATTCGAGAACGACAGCGTTACCGTCACCATCGACGGGAACCCGATCGACAGTGGATCGAAGATACGCAAAGGGGACATACTGACGATCCAGATCAAAGCGAATGGGTACAGATATACAGTGTCCAACGCCACTGGTTCTGATGGAACATACACTGTGGACGGAAGAAGAGGAAACGTCGTCATAACCTCGGAAATAGATACTGTCCAGTGATACCGTTCGGTCTTTGAAACCTTTTAAAACCTTAACTCTGCAAACAGGGAATATATTCATTCCTAATTTTGCGGAGTTAAGGTTGATAAATAATTTTTTAAAAAAATCAGATAAAATAAAATATGAGTCAATTTTCTCATATGGTGCTATAAGTTTCGGATTCAATCTTCATTCATAGAAAGTCAACATATCTGGTGACATGTAGTTTATCAATTATCAATATAGAATTTTTGCGAGTTTAGATATTGGTCGCATTAACTCCTTTTATTTTTCTCAATCTTATAGTGAATATTGTCATTCCTAGTGATATCATTGTTATTGACATCAACACCATCGTGAAAAGGATCATTGTACTGTCGAATACCCCTGGTATTAGAAGGTTAATCCCGAATAATATTGCGGTCATACTGGTGACAGTAATTCTTAATTTGACCTTTTGAATCTCTTTTTCTCTCATCACAAGCATCTTCAATAGTCTAATTCCCTCTACTAGATTCAAAAGACCTAGTGTGTAGGACATTACTGAATGAAGAACATCAGATGGCACGATCACAGCTATCATGCTTATGGTCATGCAGATGATACCTATGATCACAGCTAAGTTCGACCTTCCGATATTTCCAAACGGAGAATCCCCATCGGATATCAATCTCAATGCCAGTATCATGAGGAAGACTGCCATCATTCCTCTTAGTGATATCTTTATGTTTCCGGCGGTGACCATCATGACCACGATAGCTATTACGTTGCATAGCATGACGATTCCCGTAAAGAACAGTATTAGAGACATGATAGGGAATTCATCTTTTTTGTGAATAGGAAAATTAGTTCTTGTATATGCCATGCCCGTCATCGTCAGACCCATGGCGACCATTACGATCGAGTAAGGAAGGCAATCTTCGAAGTCAAAGATATTTGCCATATCAAATATCATGAAGATCAATAGTAGGCCAAATATCATGCAAAGGGACCTCAGGACGATCCCATTTTTCTCGCGTCCCCTTATTGCCCATACGATGCACATCGCGGAGTAGATGGCCAGTATGATCATTGTTATGACTTGTATCAATTCTGTGAAAGCATAAGGTAGAAGCAGATCGAACACTCCGATAATGATACCTATCGAACCAAGTATGGATAGGTGGATGGAGCGGCGGTATGTTCCGAACGGAGTATCACCGCTCATTATCCTCAGCGATATTAGCAGGATCAGTAATCCTTCGACAGAATCAACATCATCACTACCAATATTGTATTGATGGAATCCATAGGTGCCTGCGATCAGGAACAGAAGTCCCATTAGATACATGAGTATCCTTTCGCTAGGGATGGTTGACGTTCTCGTTAGTTTGTCAATGACATCATTCAATCTGAGAACGCTCCTTGTAACATTAGAGTATGATCTCTATTTGAATTTAATGTGAGTGCACATCTTTTTGTGAAGCAGGACCTTGTTTGGGAATCAAATGAAGGTCAAGTTTAAATGCACTCAAAGCGTCTTTAATTCGCAGTTTGAAAGGTTGTGTAATAATTACTGTTCTCGAAAATTTGGATTCATTCATCAATAATTACATAGACCAATATTTGTGGTATGTAGCTTTTGTATTGTTGGTCGGTTTTGGGATATATTTCACGATCAAACTGAAAGGTGTCCAGATCTTCAAGCTGAGAGAAGAGAATCGATTGGCATTCAAGGCAGATAAGAGTGAAAAGGGCAAGGCCATCTCTTCTTTCGAAGCATTCTGCATAGGTCTGGGTGCACGTGTTGGAATAGGGAACATCGCAGGTGTGGCAACGGCCATAATGCTCGGTGGGCCTGGAGCCATATTCTGGATGTGGACATTTGCTATAATAGGTGCAGCCAGCAGTTTCATGGAATGCACTCTTGGACAGATGTTCAAAGAGAAACACGGCGAGTTCGGTTTTATCGGCGGACCTGCATATTACATAACGAACGGACTTAAAAAACCTAAATTTGCGGTATTTATGGCCATGATAACAATATGTGCATATTGTGGCATAGCAGGTGTCGAATCTGCAAATGCGACCGATGCGTTCATCGGAGCGTTTGATTTCAATTATGCTGCCTTGATATTTGCGATATTGCTTGCTCTTGTTGCGGGCATCGTTATATTCGGCGGTATAGGTCGTGTAGCCAGAGCATCATACTATATTGTGCCTCAGATGGCATTATTGTGGATGGTCATAGCTTTTGTAACAGTGATCATAAACTTCACGGCCTTGCCCGGGGTATTACATGCCATAATCGCAGGGGCATTCAATCTTGATGCTGCAGTAGGTGCGACGATAGGTACTGCATTGATGTGGGGGTTGAGAAGAGGGGTCTTCTCCAACGAGGCAGGAGTGGGTTCGATACCGAACGTTTCGTCTGCAGCTTATGTGAAACATCCGGTAAAGCAGGGCCTAGTGCAATCTTTGGGTGTTTTCATCGATACATTGGTTGTCTGTTCCGGTACAGCATTCATTATTCTCACATACGGTGATTACTCATCCTTAGGTCTTACTGGTGCGCCTCTGGTACAGAGCATCCTCAGTGCAGGTTTCTTGGGTGTTGCAGCACCAGCCATACTTGCGTTCTTTATGACGATATTTGCTTTTACAAATCTTATTGCATGCTATTCAATAACTGAGACCAATGTGAAATTCATATCCAAAAAGAACAGGTATCTGGTTTACATGCGTATCGTCACTGTATTCGTGGTCTTCGTATCGTGTTTGCTTCCTCTCAGCCTTGTATGGGATGTTTGCGATGTATTCATGGCCTGCATGGGCATATTCAATATCATCGCAGTCATGTTGTTGTCCAAATATGCATTTGCTGCTTACAAAGATTACAGGGATCAAGTGAGTGCCGGTGTGAAAGACCCCATATTCAGAAAGAGTTCACTCGGAGATATGGACAAGAGCGGTATAACGACGTGGGGAGACGATTGAAGATAGAGTAACATCCGGTAATTTATTCTATATTCGATTTTTCTACACCATGTTGTTTTGTTGAATTGATTGTATAGGTCATAGTTATTTTATGAGGTATGGAACAACAAAAAATAGAAAACTGGGGGATTTACCCCCAGGGAGTTTATGGGGTTTTAGGTATTTCTTCCGTCGGATGTTCTTTCTTCTTCAGGAACTTAGGACCTTTCCAGCACCATTCGCCCATCAGGTGCATGACCGCAGGTACGATGTAAGTACGCACGATCAAAGCATCCACGATTATGGCGAATGCTAATGCGAATCCGAACTGCTGTAGCATGACCATGTTGGAGATCATGAGAGTACCGAAAGCACCACCCATGATCAGACCGCAGATCGTGATCACAGATCCAGAGCTTATCACAGCTTCTGTGATTGCGTCATCATTCGACATGCCCCTATGCAGATGATTTTCTTTGATACGCGTCGTCAGCAGGATATCGTAATCCATTCCCAGTCCAAGACATATCACGACCAGCACAATAGGTATTAGCCAGATCAAACCAATGTCTGAGAATACCAGATGTGTTATTGCGATGGTCCATACGACACTCATGAGAATGGTAACGATCGAACGCAACGGTGTCAAGTAAGATTTAATGACAAAGAACAATAGTATGAAGATCAGGATGACCGCAAGTGCTATGATCTTAGCAAATTCTCCATTTACTTCTTCAGACACTTCGTACATGACTGCTGCAGAACCTGTCAACCAGGCTTGGGTAAACTCTTCATTGTTTTCCAGGAAACTACTGACCTCTGCATGAATGGTGTGCAGAGAATCCATGGATTTGTCAGACATTGACTGTTCATTTGTGATTATTGTCATTTTCACATATGTTACAGATATGGTGTTATCGGCATTGGTGATTCCACCCACAATGCCAGTCGTGTAATTCATCGTACCGTCTACCATTGCACCATATGTTGTATTATCGTACGATAATTCCTCTCCTTCTGCTATTGCTGCAGCGGTTAGAAGATATATGGTTTCCATATAGATGTTCAGGGAAGATGGGATTATTGTAGTATCATCCAGTATGCCTGTTTTTTCATTGTTGGTATAGAGTCTTAGTAGATATTCAGAATCTGTTTCTCCTGTTTCTTGGGGGCCTACAGATTCTATTGCGGCATCAGCTATGTTAGCCCATACTTGGAGACTGTATGCTTCTCCGATATTGCTGTCGTTACTCGATATTGTACTAGATAGTTCTGTTAGTTTGTCATAGTATGTGGTATAATTGCTGTTCCATGTTAGCAAATATACTGTTTGCCCTGATATTGTAGTGGTAGTTATGGTGGCGATGCTGTCCTCTAGTTCCAATACCTCATAGTCAGGCATTATCAATCCGCCATACGTGTATTCCTCTATGACATCTAGACCTTCCTGTGACTCTCCAGTCAGCATAGTGCCCACCATGTCGTAGGATGTTTCCGCGGTTGCTACCACATACACCATCGGAACGGTGAAAAGTATGGCTGCTACGACGATCGCTTTTGCGTGAGCCAGTGAGAATTTGACAGATTTATGGAAGTATTTATTTCCGAATCTGGCACATTTCCCGTACCATCCGTTCATCGCTTTGCTACCTTCCTGATATGATTCTATCTTGGAAGGCCAGAAAATCCTTTCTCCGAGAAGGTTAAGTATGGAGGTTATCAGTGTGAGTGCTGCCAATAGAGCGATTGCGATACCGATGGCCAACATCACTCCCATTCCGCTTATGAGCGACAATGAACATATTGACATGGCACCGAATCCGATCATGACCGCGATTCCAGATGTGGTTATGGATTCTCCTGCCCACACGATCGCTTCATGTATCGCCGTGTCGTGGTCTGCACCCTTTCTGCGTTCTTCTCTGTATCTGGATACTATGAATATACAATAGTCACAACCAGCACCCAGCATGGATACGATAATGAACATCTCTGTGATGAAGAATATGTCCATCACACTTCCGACAAAGAACAATCCAAGGAATGCAATGGCAATTGCGACACCGATCGTGATCGGAGGCAATGCAGATGCAAATACGGATCTGAAGAACAGACCTACAAGGATAAGGATCAAAGCTATCGAGAAGATATCGATATGGGAGATATCTTCTGTAGAACCGGTCATTATGTCATATGATATGGCGGGGTTACCAGTCACATATGTGGATAGGGCAGCATCATTTTCTTTTTCAGCTTTTTCTGTGTATGTCGCGATCCATTCCCTGAGTTCTTTAGTATCATCTGTATAACTTCCATCTGATACCGCTTGATCCGAGAAGATGATAGCGATCATTCTCATGCCTGAGCCGTCCGCATTACTGTAATCTTCATAGGGTATGATGATCTTCAAGGCCCCATCCATAAATTCACTATAATTAAGAACTAGTTCGGCTTCGACTTCTTCCGATGCCGTTTTTCCTGCTTCGTCATCATAAGTTATGATTAGAAGGTCGGTCGAATTGGATTCTCCACTACTGCTTACGAAGTAGTCTGCGATTATCTGAGCCCCTACGCTCGATTCCGAATTGGAATCTGCCATGTCATCTGAATTATAGTTGAGTGTATCGACCGCTTTGCTGAAAAAAGGCACTGCGATGATAAGAGCTATGATCCAAATAGCGATAATCAGCTTGGAATGCTTTGTGATTCCGTTAGCTAATTTTTGAAATATCATAGATATTAGCATCCAGTACGAATTTATAATATTGTTCGTTCAAGAACGTTCACCAATGGTGGCAGTCTTTGATATCAGTATGGAATATGTACCCCGTGTCGTTAACGACACGGGTAAAGGATTTGATTTAAATTGTTTCAGGGACCCTTATCACTGGTTCCTTTTTTGGAGGAACTTCGGACCTTTCCAGCTCCAATCTCCCATGAGGTGCATCAATGCAGGCACCACATAGGGGATTATGACCAGCGAGTCCACCAGTATGGCGAATCCCAGAGCGAATCCGAATTCCTGCAAGAGCGGGGATGAGGAGACCAACAATGTCAGGAATGTTCCACCCATGATAAGTCCGCAAAGTGTGATGACAGATCCGGATTTTACCAGTGCTGCATCTATCGCATCATCATTGGACATTCCCTTCTTCTTGTTCTCTCTTATACGTGTCGTCAGCAGGATATCGTAATCCATTCCGAGTCCTAAACACACCACGAACAGCACTATCGGGACCACCCATGTTACAGGTATTCCCAAGATCATGGTGAACACTATGTGTGTAAGTGCCACGGTCCATGTTATTCCCATGAGTATGGTGATCAACGAACGCAGTGGCGTTAGATATGATCCCAACACGAAGAACAACAATACGAAGATCAGTACTATGACGCATATCTTGATCCAATCGAACTGAGAATTGACTGTCTCAGATATCTCTCCGAGGGACACTACCGCACCTGCGACCCATGTCTCTGATGTGATATCGCTGTATTCCTCATCGTATGTACCGTGTACCAACGAGTCTATGGCATTTATGGAATCCATTGATTCCTGGGACATGGGCTCATCGATCAATATTACAGTAAGTTTAACGTATGTTCCGTCAGTTGATACTGTTCCTCCGACATAGTTCACAATGTAATCTATGTATGGTGCGACAGTTGATGCACTGGTATTCCATCCCATCTGATCGAATACGGCCGATATGTAGGGTTGGAGCAATTCAGGCAATTGTTGCACTGCGAGTTCATTGATGCCCTCTGTGCCATAGTTCGCGGATATGTAGGCGGCGACCATCTCTGGCGTCACATTACCTTCTCCGAGCTGTGCCACAAGGGCCTCGTAGACCTGTTCGTATACCGCTGCGTATGTCTGGCTGTATATACTCGTCCAAGGAGTGGGGCCTAGTACATAATCGACATTACTTGTGTCGTTGGCCACAATTCCTTCCGAGATCGTATTCGTCATCTGTAGGTATTCAGTGGCATCGCTCGTCCAAGTAAGCGTATGGTTTGTTGTATCCACCGTTGCTATTGAACTGTTAAGCTGGATGACAACGTAGGTGGGCATGATCATACCGCCGTCGGTATAATCGATTATTGTGTTGATACCTTCTTTTCCCTCACTGTCCGGCATGACGCTGATCATATCGAACGAGTCCTCTTCTGTCTCCATGACATAGATGGCAGGTAGGGAGATCAATATCGCAGCGATGACGATCGGTAAAGCATGTTTCTTGGATATTCTTGCTGCCTTGGTGAAATGTTTCTTTCCGAAGTTGGCAAATTTACCCCAGATACCTTCCCTTGCCTTTCCACCGGCACTATAGGATTCTATCTTGGAAGGCCAGAAGACCTTGTCCCCGATGAGTGCCAGGATAGCAGGTATGAATGTTAGTGCCGCTATCATTGCAAGAACGATACCTAGCGCTAGTATGATTCCCATGGATCTTATCATTGAGAAGGAGCACAGGCTCATAACACCGAAACCGATGATGACCGCGAGTCCAGACGTGGCAACGGATTCTCCGGCCCATTTGATGGATTCCGTGAGTGCATCATCTTTCTCTTTTCCTCCCTTACGTTCCTCTCTATATCTCGAGATTATGAATATGGAGTAGTCGCATCCTGCACCGAGCATGGACACCAGGACTATGGTCGTGGTTATGTAGAATATGTCGAGTACCCCTCCGATAAAGAATACAAGTGCCAGAACAGTACCGTATGCCATTCCGACCACTGCCGGAGGTATTATTGCGGTGGTTATAGCGTAGAAGAACAGACCAAGCAGTATGATGATGAGAAGGATCGAGAATGGATCGATCTTTTCGACATCGGTCATAGCACCATTCTCAGTATCGTATTCTATAGCATCTGTACCTGTGACATATGTCGTAAGTTCGATACCTGTATCGGTCTTGGCTGAGGAAACAAGGTCCCTCATATTCTGGACCTCATTGGACCCCGTGATACCATCGCCATATTGTATGGCGATCATGTAAATACCGCTCTGGGTCTTATCTCCGTCCTTGTTGTACGAACCTAAAAGTGCCAATGAGGCATCGGTACCGTACGTATTGGTCAATTGGTCGGACAGTCCACCACTATCATAAATGAAATCTGAGATCTCAGCGAGTTCCTCTGAGGTATCGTATTCGATTACGATTATAGTTCCTGTCGATGTAGTTTCTGCAAATTGGTCCTCTATTATTGATAGCCCCTGATTCGATTCCGAATCGCTGCTAACCATGGATGTGATGTCGTAATTCAGGACATCCCTGTATTGTACAGCGAAAGGTACCGCGATAAGGAGTGCGACCAGCCAGATGGCTATGATAGCCTTCGGGTGTTTTATTATGGTCTTTGCCATTTTATCGAACATGGTTCACCTTTGAGCGTGCTCAATTACGATATCGTATATAATTTTATTGAGCGCGCTCAATGAATATATGGATGATAAATGCTTTATACAGGTATTTTTTGTCGGGCAATTATTAAATAAGGATGTAAACCATTGATTATTTGTTTAATTTATTTGAGCATAATCAAGACATGGGCACCGTTATATAAAAAAAGAGAAAGATCATATGGAAATCATGGACGGAGGGGGGATCGGAAGTTCGGTCGTTCGCGATCTGAGGAACAGACGCGAGGATTCAAGGGACAGGATAATCCGAGCTTCCGCAAGTCTCTTTTTCGAACAAGGTTATGAAAAGACCACCACTCGCCAGATAATACAGCGTTCCGGTGTCCTCAATGGAAGTCTATATCATGCGTTCAGGAACAAGGATGAGATCTTCAAAGAGATAGTCATGGAGGCATTGGAAGATGTCCTTCATGAGTCCGAGGAACAGTTGAAAAGGAATTTCAATCCTCTGGTGGCCATAGTGTATCCGGCGGCCATCGAGCTCTATACAGCATCCAATTCAAAGAACGTTGCTGATCTTCTCTATCACGCCCATCAGTCTTGGAGTGTGATGAACGGGTTCATCGAGGTCACCCACAAATGGGTATCTGAACAATTGATCAGACTCAATATCGATGTGAATCTCGATAACTATGAGAGGAATGTACTTGCATTGATGGGGTGTGTCGGTTCCTATATCGAAGAGTATCATCTTACAGACAACAATGTTCCATATAAGGATAATCTAAAGGCCGTGATCATCGTCGTCTGTGCGCTTTTCGGCTTGCAGATATTTGATGTCAACAAGATCGTCAACGAGATATGCAAACATTTGGAATCCGAGAGGGTATCTGTATTAGGATTGACCATCTGATTCACAACTAATTATAAAAGTGAAGTAAACATACGTTCGCCAAGTGATCTACATGGTAGACGAGAAAGCAATTCAGGTTGCGAAAGAGAAGTACGGCGAACTTCTGAAACAGCAATTAGAAAGGGTCGAAAGGCTCAAGAAAGAAGGCGATTGGACCGATTATTCCAAACTTGATAAGCTCATCATCGGTGTTTGCGGAGGGGATGGTATAGGTCCCTACATATGTGCATCCGCACAGAAGGTCATGGAATTCCTTTTGGCCGATAAGATCAAGTCAGGAAAGGTCGAGATCAGGCAGATCGAAGGACTCACCATCGAGAGACGTGTGGAGGTCATGAAGGCCATCCCTGATGATACTCTTGCAGATCTGAAGAAATGTCACGTCATCCTCAAAGGACCAACGACGACACCGAAGAAAGGAGACTCTTGGCCAAACATCGAGAGTGCCAATGTCGCTATGAGGAAAGAGTTGGATCTTTTCGCAAATGTCAGACCGGTATCGGTCCCTGAACTTGGTATCAACTGGACATTCTACAGGGAGAACACCGAGGGAAGCTACGCACTTGGAAGCAATGGAATCAATGTAACCGATGACCTTGCGATGGATTTCTGCGTGGCCACGACACAGGGTACAGAGAGGATCATCCGTGCCGGTTTCGAGCATGCCAAAAAGACAGGTCAGAATTACGTTTCCGTGGTCACCAAGGCCAATATCATAAAGACCACTGACGGTAAGTTCCTTGCGCTCACGGAAAAGATAGCGAAGGAATATCCTGGTGTTAAATGGGATGATTGGTTCATCGATATCGCGACCGCAAAGTTGATCGATCCAGCAAGGAGAAGCGACTTCCGTGTGTTCGTGCTACCCAATCTTTACGGAGATATAATCACCGATGAGGCTGCCCAGATACAGGGCGGTGTTGGAACTGCCGGAAGTGCGAATCTCGGAAAGAGATACGCAATGTTCGAGGCCATACACGGTTCTGCACCCAGGATGGTCACAGAGGGAAGGGCACAGTATGCTGATCCTTGCAGTATGATCAAAGCAGTGGCCATGCTTATGGAGCACATCGGAGAGGTAGAGAAAGGCAACAAGCTCAACATGGCGCTAGATGTCTGTGTTCAGTTCGAGAGGAAGCTCGTAATGACTGGAAGGAGTACAGGTGCCACCGGGGATGAGTTCGCACAGTATGTCATGGATACAATTCAGAGGCGCGACCTTGAAAAGGTCTGGCAAGAATATGTCCATGCTGCAAAAGCAAAGAATGCTTGATTAAACTCTTTTTTAATCTTTATTTTTGAGACAATATGCATCATGGTGATTGATCATCATCTTGTTCGTCTCTTTTTTCTATCAAGCGAGGTCTGACATATTTGCGGTATATGATGTAACCAAGGAATATCAGGAAAATAAAGAACAATATCAGTATGATGCGTACGACATTATTACTCAAATCAATGTCACTATTTGTTGGTGTGTTGCTCAAGAGTTCTATGGTAATGTTGTCCGTCACTGTGATCGTGAAAGTACCTGTAATGACACCGTCGGCATCGGTGTCTGTGAAAGTGCCCTGATAGATTATAGTGTTAGTACTGTCGCGTACTGTTATGGTCAGACTCGTGCAATCTGTGGTTGATTCGACGGTAAAGGATTCTACTGTTCCCTCGTCCAAGGTGTTTGGGTCTGGAGTAATGGAGACCGAGGACGGGTTTATGTATGATATTTCACATTCTTTGACGCTCGGGTCTTTGATAATAGTGTATGATACCGTGGTATCGCTTGCAGGCATCGTGAATGTCAAGGAGTTTGATGTTTGTGATAGGACCACTGCACCGTCTGCATTCCATTGTTCTATTATGTAATGTTGGGAACCGGTTGTGAAATCAATCGTCACCGTATCTCCAACTTGGTATATGCCAGCACCAGAGAATAGACCATATGTGGAGGAGGATATTGAAACAGTATAGCTTCTGAGAGTTGAATCGAAAGTGGCAGTATAGGTAATATTGCCAGTTACAGCAGATATGGCAGGCGACCATCCGGAGAACTCATAGTAATATGAACTTGTGGCATTTTTCTGTGGTGTTGATCCGCTGTATACAGGAATATTTCCATAATCAACGGAATCTGTTTTTAAAATTGTACCATTATAATTTTCCCAAGTCACGATATAAGAATCTAGATCAAGAGTAATATTTTCATTAAATGCATCTCCGCTCACAGATATCGATAATACTGCATTTTGATGATAATGTTCGATGTTTGCAACAATGTTTCCAGATGTTCCGTAAGGTACGTTATTAAGAATATATTTTCCCTCAGAATCAGTGATCGCAGTGTACGTATCAGATCCAGATGTTAACACAACCGATATTCCAACAGGAGATAATCCGTTACTTATTGTCAATGTTCCAGATATGGAATATAGATTTGGTGACAAATCGTAAGTTATGATTGTTATTTCATTTACAATATCTGTTGCATGTATTGTATACACATTGTCGACATTTGTAAGATTTGTATATGTGGTACCACCAATTAGAACGGTTACCAAAGGTGTGCTATGGTCGTATCCAGTGTTAGAATTTACTGTGAACGAATAATCGTTTCCATATTGAGCATCAGTTCCAGAGAGATTAATTGTTGTGCCTGTCCCCTCATTAGTAGTTACTGTGTATTTGTTGGCAGTCCACATGGCATAAAGTGTAAGATTAGATGTTATTGGATCGTTAAAGTTATATACTGTTGATAGTGAAGAGTCTGTGAACCATCCAGAAAGACTGTAGCCAGTCATTGTTGATGATGGTAAAGTTGCACAGGTGTTTTCACAGATCAATTGATTTGGTACGCTACTTCCACCATTGCTGTCAAATGTAACTGTGTAAAGTAGACCGAAATTAAGAATGCTACTTTTGGTTACATCTGAGTCGAATATAGTGGAATTTGCCCAACTTGTACTCCAAATTGTGCATTTATTGTTTGTATTTACGTAAAAAGAAGAATCCTCAATATTTGAAGGTTGACTAAAGAATATGACTGAAATGAGTCCGCTGCAACCGGAGAATGCACTATTGCCTATTGAAGTGACACTAGATGGAATTGTTATTGATGTTAGATTACTGCATAATTGGAATGTATAATCTTCAATAGATGTTACGCCAGATGGGATTGTAATAGAAGTTAGTTTACTGCAACTGTAGAATGCACCACTACCTATTGAAGTGACACTAGATGGGATTGTAATAGAAGTTAGTTTACTGCAACCGTAGAATGCACAAGTGCCTATTGAAGTGACACTAGATGGAATTGTTATTGATGCTAGATTACTGCATAATTGGAATGTATAATCTTCAATAGATGTTACGCCAGATGGGATTGTAATAGAAGTTAGTTTACTGCAACTGTAGAATGCACAAGTGCCTATTGAAGTGACACTAGATGGAATTGTTATTGATGTTAGATTACCACAATAAAAAGCACCGCTTGCTATTGTTTTGACAGTTGAGGGAATTTCAAATGACCCTGATTTGGAAGTAGGGCAATATATTAGCATTGTTGAATCTTCATTATATAAAATGGATGAAAAACTAGAGCAACGTCCAAATACAGTTTTACCAATAGAAATGTTACTGGAAGGAACTGAGATAGATTTAAGGGCTGTGCAATAGTAAAAAGCGCTATCACCAATGGAAGTTACGCTAGTCGGAAGTATAACAGTTTTGAGACTAGTACAATACTGGAATGCATAATCACCAATTGAAATAACCCCGTTGCAGATGTATACATCAATTAATGAACTACAACCATTGAAAGCACTGCTTTTTACGTATGTTACATTTGATCCGATAGTTAGATGTAATAGTCCTGTACACGATTGAAATGCGCTAGATTCAATTGAACCAGATTGAATATCTATTGAAGTTAACCCTCTGCAGGAACTAAATGCAGAATTGCCGATATATGTTACACTTGATGGAAAGGTAAATGAGGTAAGTTTGTTACAATTGTTGAAGGCATAATCACCGATATATGTTACACTTGATGGGATGCCGACAGTTGTTAATCCAGTACAATAGTCGAAAGCATGATTGCCGATAGACGTTACACTTGAAGGAATGCTGACCGTTGTTAGATTATAACAGTAATAAAATGCATAATCACCGATATATGTTACACTTGATGGGATGCCGACAGTTGTTAATCCAGTACAATAGTCGAAAGCATGATTGCCGATAGACGTTACACTTGAAGGAATGCTGACCGTTGTTAGATTATAACAGTAATAAAATGCATAATTTCCAATTGATTGTACTCCGGTGGGTATCGTTACAGATGTTAGTTTACTACAACCACTAAATGCA
This sequence comes from Candidatus Methanogranum gryphiswaldense, assembly GCA_019262145.1. Classification (NCBI taxonomy): domain Archaea; kingdom Methanobacteriati; phylum Thermoplasmatota; class Thermoplasmata; order Methanomassiliicoccales; family Methanomassiliicoccaceae; genus Candidatus Methanogranum; species Candidatus Methanogranum gryphiswaldense. The sequence goes on from CP076745.1 coordinate 535,704, forward strand.
GAATCTCCGATCGATAATATTCCTGAGGGTAATGTTACAGATGTTAGCACACTACAACCACTAAATGCATAATTTCCAATTGATTGTACTCCGGTGGGTATCGTTACAGATGTTAGTTTACTACAACCACTAAATGCATAATTTCCAATTGATTGTACTCCGGTGGGTATCGTTACAGATGCTAGTTTACTACAACCACTAAATGCAGAATCTCCGATCGAGATAATTTTCGATCCAATTATCATCGATGTAATTCCTGTGCTACCCTTAAATCCATCTGCATTTATTGCGACTATGTCATACGTTATACCATTGTTTACAACAGTAGAAGGTATGGTTATTGAGTTATATAGAAAAGATGATGATCTAGAGATACTAACCGTGCCCTTGGACGTCGATATGTCTTCTGTTTGGACAGTATATTTAAAATAACCATCGGAGCTGTTAAAGGTATTACCAATGGATGCATCAGAATCATCAGATGTGACTATTGCTAAGGATGATACAAGGAACGATATCATTAATACCGTAATCAGTAGTTTTTTCCTATTCATATTGATATATCTATCGATTTTTATTGAATATTTTATTTTTTGAGTTCGATTTACAAATCATAAAAATTAGTCGTTATCTAACTAATTTAAAATCATCATCAATTATATTTTTCCCCGATTGGTAACTTCTATTAGCCTGGGGACGATAGAAGATATATATAAAGTTAGTTTTAGGTTTGTAACGCGATACTTCATTTTTTATATTGGTTATTTTAGCATCATTTTAAGTTATATTTTGATAAATTGCATTGAATTTTGAATAATATAATCTATGAGTTACAATAAAAAGCAATTTTATTTAGAAATTTTGTAGAGTTTAAAGAAATTTTAAAATTGAAATATATGATATTATTATATATGATATTCTATACTTTTTTATGGAATAAATCATATTTGTATCTTGTTATAATTGTGGTATTCAGGACGATCTTAATTCATTACTTTTTGGAATATCTCTCTTTTAGGTCAATTATATTCTTCCAATGAAACGATCTCATCTGCTATGCATCTGAAACGCGAATCGTGACTGGTTAGAATTATTATTCTTTCCTTCTTAAGAGTTAAAAGACAGTTGAGCAGACAGCTTATGCTGTGATCGTCGAGACCTGTGGACGGTTCGTCCATTATCAATACATTGGATCCTTTTCCAAGGACCTTCAGGAGGACGATCCTCTGTTTCTCCCCTCCGGACATGACGTTCATCTTCGTGTTCCAATGTTCGTTTATGTCGAAGTTCTTATCGAGATACATTCCTTCCAGCCCCATTATACTGATCATGTTCAGGATCTCGTCCGTCCCTTCAAGGGACAGGGCATCGTCAAGGTATTCTTCGACTGTGGCATCCGGAATATCGACCCTTTGAAGCATGGTGGCGATCTCATCTTTGCGAGCAGTGTAGAGATCCACATTCGAAGTGTCCAATCCATTGTACTCAACGTTACCTTCCTTCAGATTCTGGAGTATTCCAAGCATTATGTTGATAAGTGTCGTTTTGCCCACTCCATTGGGGCCGGTTATCAGGTATATCTTATCCTTCTCGAAACATACTGACAGTCCTTTGATGAGGTCAGGACCGGATTCGGCATGGGAATATGTGACGTTCTTGATCTCCACCGAGTTGATATCCCGGATGACGGTGCTGCCGTTCCTTTCTTCTTTTATGTCGAATATCTCCCTCATGCGTGCATAAGAGGAATTGCTGTCCTGATACGATTTTCCCAGATTGAAATAATATTTCACTATGGTTATCAGTATGTAGAAATAGGCTATGACGATGGTGAATTCCCCGACTGTCATCTGTCCGTTTATTATCTGCAGTCCACCAACGATAAGGGCGCCGGATTGGAAGCATATGGATATCGTGGTGTCCAATGACGTGAACACATAGGATGCATGGCTGAAAGATATCATGGACCTTAGATATTTCTTGAAATTCCGTTCCATGTTGTTCTTGCTTTTATCGAACGCGGCCTCGATCTTTATTTCCTGTATGCCATTCAGCTGTTCGAAGAGTACCTTTGAATAATGGCTTTGGCTTTCTTTCATTTCTCTGCTTCTTTTGAAGAGAGGTTTTCTGAGCACCATATAACATAAAAGATAGACTGGCAGGAATGCAATGGCGAGAAGGAATATGCTAATGTTTATCTCGGCGATTAGCACGATTATGATCACGAACGTTATTCCGTTCAGGAATACCATGATGAAATTGCCGATCACAAAGGATACGAGCGTGTTAACGTCAGTGCCTATCCTCTGTACCAAATATGCAGGGTTGAATTTTCTGGTGTATGTATCATACGGGATCTTTTGGATGTGTGATATCGTATCTCTCATCAGGTCGAAACTCGCTTTGGTCGTCAGTTTGACCGTGGTCATGCTGTTGAAATATGATGCAACAGCCCCCATTACACCAACAAATATGATGATGAGCGCATAATCGAAAACAGTTTTCTCAGATGCAGTGGTTATCAAAGCGTCAATGAATATGCCAGTATAGTACGGGACGATCAAAGTCGATGCCGTGCCTATGATTGAAAAGGATACAAGCAGGATAACATAGAATTTGTATTTCGACAGATATCCCGTGATGAATCGTATCATTTTGGCACCCTTAATGAATCTATGGCAGGCATGTATTGACATAATACATAGACTGCTGGAGATATGTCGTTTCTTGTCGATGTTGCGCATCAATGTATGCATACAAATGATTTAGCAATATTATGCAGACACATGGATATGAGTTAAATCATTGGAAGATGTTTGTTAATCAACGACTTTTGAAGTTATACTGTTCATTCAATGAGTTTACCACCCAGTGAACGGACACCACCATTTGCCGTATGATGGACAATCTGTTCTGTCGCACAATGCACTACTTACTCCAACAGTTGCGCTTGCGCTTGAGCACGGACCCTGGGCCATCTGTTGATTATCGGTCATCAGTTCTATATTTATCAAGGACTTAGCCATTTTTATTTCACCTCGTTTATTTTTCTTTACTATAGTTCAATAGATTTTATGCATCAATATGAACCATTGAAATCATCTGAGAGTACATTATTTATAACTTGTTAAGGAAATCGATGTATTGTGATATAATGTTATAACAATCAAAAAATAGATCGTAATTGGTTAAAGGAAAACTGAGATATCTAGACGATTTGGACCGTAATTCATTTTTTTCTAATGTGGGATGTCAATGATTTTGTTCTTACATTATCATTATAAAGAATTCTTCTGATTAGGAGGGCCATGAGGACACAACTCAGCAGCGGCACCCTCACATTGATGCCGGAAGGTAGGTTGGATACCTTCACGGCTCAAAGATTTCTAAACGATGTAGAACCACTGTTGGCAGATGCGGACAGGGTTGTTATAGACCTCAAGGATCTTCAGTATATATCCAGTGCCGGTCTTCGGGCGATACTTGCCATACAGAAGCGTATCGGTCCTAAAGGTGGCAGCGTGAGAATAGAGAATGCCTGTGATTTCGTAGCGGAAGTACTTTCTATGACTGGATTTCAGGAACTCATAGGATCGGAATGATGTTATGAGGATATTGGACATCCGCGTTAGGACCGAAGCAAGGTCCGTAACATATGTGCAGTCTTGCGTATCCGCTATTGCAAAGGAATACGGCCTCAAAGATCTGGATGCCAGTAAGTTGTGTGTTGCAGTGGAGGAGGCGATGATGAATGTCATCGAGAACGCGCCTCCGAAATCAGATGCGGACGCTTGGTTCGACATAGGCATTGACATTGGTGATATGGACATAGAGCTGTCAATAAAGGACAGGGGCCGTCCTTTGGACCTTCAGACGATAAGAGAGGATGACGACTCTGAATGTATGAACTTAAAGTTGATGAGAGGCCTTACAGACGGAGTGGCCCTCAGCAATCTGGGGGGTGCAGGAAGAGAGCAGAGGATAATCAAACGCTTCGAATCTCTTCCGTCCTATGAGAGAAGGGCTCCTGAAGATCGCGCAGAATTTTCAGAGAACATCGAGTTCCGTTTCCATGATCTCAGAGAGAACGATGCCATCGAGGTCGCCCAGTGTGTTTACGATGAGTTCGGGTACACATATCAGAACGACACGGTCTACTATCCTGACAAGTTCTACGCCGCATGTACTCGCAAAGACTACTGTTCCATGGTAGCTTCGGCGCCCAATGGTGAGGTCGCCGGTCATCTGGCCTTGATATTCGATAAGAGACTTCCAGGAATTGCTGAGATGGGCATCGGCGTAGTGAAGCACAAATATCGCAATTATTCTGTTATGAAGAATCTTACATCTTCCATACTTAAGCGCGGTGAGGAGGATTACGATCTTAATGCTGTCTTTGCGCAATGTTTGATGTGGCACACCATAACTCAAAAGATTAGTCTGAAGAATGGTTTGGTACCTTGTGGGTTCTTCTTTCAATACTGCAGTGATGAGATGCGGAACAATTTCAATGGCAGCAATACCCGTGGAAATGTTGCACTCGCCATAAGATCATTACACGACATCGTAAGGGATGATCATGTTCCAGAAGAGATACATGATATATTTTCTACAGTTATCGAGGGTCTGGGCCTTAATAGGGCAGTCCTTCCCGGGATCGAACCGGCTCAGAATACAACCAGTGAGATATACTCGGTCACAAACCGTAATCTGCGTGTAGGGAAGATCTTCATTGACAATGTGGGCTCAGACCTGGAATACAAGATCAAGGACTCTATGCGTATGATAAAAAAAGAGGGGTGTGCGGTTTGCGAGATGTATATCTGCATGTCGGATCCAGGTGCCATATACGCATATCATTGTGCCAAGGATTCAGATTTCTTTTGTACTGGCATATTGCCATGTACGGAGAAAGGCGACATGATAATAATGGAATGTCTGTTCAGTCAGGTTCCGGACTATGGTGCAATGGAAACCATAGGTGCTTTCACAGAATTATTGGATAAAGTGAAGAAATTAGACCCATACGGATGATAACATGGACTATCACATAAGGAATTTAAACGATCCGGATCCGAAGGTTCCAGATGATTCTCTCAATGCCTTACAGTGTCTTTGGGCTTCATCAGACCCGTTCGATCATGATTCGACGGATGATATATTTTTAGAGGCTGTTAAAGAATCTATTATCTGGCATATGTCCAATAGTGGATATTTCAGGGATTGGATGGACCGCGATGGATTCAACATCGGATCTTTGAGGACATCTGCAGACCTATGCAAGATACCATTCCTGCATGCCAATTTCTATAAGACCCACATAGTTAAAGATCGCGAGGATGATGATTATCTGTTAACGTTGACATCATCAGGGACCACAGGACAGAAAAGTCAGATGTTCTTTGATAAATGGACACTTCCTGCAATGGATAAGACCTCCGATATCGAGAATCAATATTATGGATACATAACCAATGAACCAGTCAATTTCATGATGTATGCCTATGAGCCGGTGGAAGGGTTCAATGTCGGGACCTTAAGGACCAGATTGGCAATGATGAGGTATGCCAAGGCCAACGAGACGTTCTACGCCTTAAGGTATACAGGCTCTGGACACGAGTTCGACCCATTCGGAAGCATAGATGCTTTGCTGAGGTTCGAAAAGGAAGGACTGCCAGTCCGCATATTGGGATTCCCAGCATTCCTATATTTCACTTTAGAGATGATGGAGAAGATGGGATACCCACCTTTGAAATTGAATGAAAGGTCGATGGTCGTCGCCGGAGGCGGATGGAAAGGATTCACGGACAAACAGATGGACCCAGAGAAGTTCCGCAATTATATCGGGGCAAGATTGGGTATACCGGAATCAAGATGTATAGAAAGCTACGGGGCAGTCGAACACGGTGTGGCGTACATACAATGTCCAAACCATCATTTTCATGTTCCGATATACAGTCGTGTAATAATCCGTGATACTGAGACCTTGGAACCGCTTCCTTTTGGGAAGATTGGATTCCTCAATGTGATATCTCCTATGAATACGGGGGTACCGGTGGTCAGTCTTCTCATGGGCGATCTTGCGATACTACACGAGGGTTGTGAATGCGGATGTGGGACGAATGCACCCTGGTTCGAGATAATAGGCAGAGCCGGAACATCCAAGAATCGTAGCTGTGCAGTGGCCGCTGCGGAACTCTTGAGGAGATGATGATATGACCCACATATGGAAAGGTGTCGAGATAGGTGACAATGAGTTGGAGCAACATATCAACGGATTGACCGAGGATCTTATCAACTCAATGTCCGAAGTATTGTGCACCGAAGATGTTCTAGATGCGTGTGATCGCATGTCCCATATCCTCAAAGAGCGTAGAAAGGAGATGTTTGATGCTCTGGAGGAGGACGACTGTATAGACCCAGATGGTGTTTTACAAACTCTTTCTATTGCACTTGCCAGAGATTCTCTTGAAACAAAACTGATCGTAGAATTAGGGACCGAGAAGCCCGCAGATCCGAGACGTGTAAATTATCGTGAGCAGAAATATGAATGCTGGGCCCCGATGGGCGTAATAGTGCACATAACAGCCGGAAACTCATTGGTGGTCGCCCCCATGGCTTCAGTGGAGGGGCTTCTGACCGGTAATGTGAATATAATGAAAGTGGCCAAAGGTACAGGGAGTTTTGCCTCTTGGTTCCTGAGGACATTATCCGAGTTCTCCAATCTGTCCAAATTCATCTACCTTCTTCGCATATCGTCCTCTCGCAAGGACATAATGGAAAAGGTCATTGGACATGCCGATTGCGTCAGCGTATGGGGAGGAGAGGACGCAGTAAGATCGGTCAAGGATATGACGCCGGCCAACATACCGGTCGTCGTCTGGGGCCATAAGATAAGTTTTGCGTATGTCACTCCTTCGGAGATGAACAATGATACCGTAGAAGGCATAGCTCATTCTGTCTGTAGGAACCATCAGCAATCCTGTTCCAGTCCTCAATGTGTTCTTGTGGACACGAACGACAGGGAAGAGGTATTGAGATTCTCAGAGATGTTGGCCGATGCCCTAGAACAGGTCGGAATGGCATACCCTATTCCAGATCCGGACATTGCTCAGAAAGCTGAGATCTCTTCAGTGGTCCATCTTCATAGAGCGGATCTGTATTTTAATGACGGGACAGTGATAGAGAGGAAGGACTGCCGTGTTTTGGTAAGTTATTCTTCAAAATTCTTGCCTTCTCCTTTGTTCCGCACAATATGGGTATCGCCAATGCCTCATGCAGATATAGTAAGGGGGCTCAACGGAATGAGGGCGTATCTTCAGACAGCCGGTCTTGCATGTGCCAAAGAAGAGATGTACGACATTGTGTCGATTCTTTATCGTGTCGGGGTCACCCGTATAACTCCAGTAGGTTCCATGAGCGTGTCCTACACAGGAGAGCCGCATGACGGTATGTTCGCGCTATCCAGATTTATGAAGAGGGTCTCTTTCCGTACGGAAGAGGATATGTGCGGCATAGTGAGCCTATCCGAGATGCACAGGCTTGAAATTAAAAAAACATCTGGGCCGATACAGGTCAAGAAGGATTATCCATCAGTACCAGAGAATGGTACCAGGACGATCATGAAGAGCGGGGGAACGACAGGGGTCCCACTTTATTGCAGTTACACTGACAAGGATTACAGACAATACATCATAATGCCTGCGGCCCAGAGTTTCATGGCGGCAGGTCTGGACCCCGAAAAGGATGTCGTGGCGGACCTGTTGAAAGCAGGCCATATGTACGGGGGAATGAATTGTTTCATATCAGTATTTGATGAACTAGGTGCCCCGCATCTCAACATCGGCGGACTCATAGATAGTCTGGAGCAGACCGCGGACTATATGGTAAGAGGGAAGGCGAATGCCGTTCTGGGAGCACCCAGTTTCATAACTAGGCTGTTCAGGGCGAATGAGAAAAAATTGAAGGATTACGGAAAGATAAAGAAGGTCTTCTGCAGCGGAGAGCACATTTCCGAAGGCCAGATAAGATATCTCAAAGAGGAGTTCGGCATAGAGCAGATATCATCGTTCATGTACGGCAGTAATGAGAACGGGACAATAGGATTCGCATGTAAATGCTGTAGACCGGGGATGTTCCATCTCTGTTCTGACATCCAAAGGATGGAGATAGTCAAGATGGACAGGGATGAGCCCGTAGGTCCGGATGAAGAGGGCAGGATACTGATTACAGGTTTCATGAGAGAGAACGGCCATACGGAACGTTACGAGATCGGGGATATCGGCAAGTGGGTCCATGACGATTGCGAATGTGGCAGGGGAACCCCCAGATTCACACTTGTCGGAAGGTACGGAGATGTTATCCGTATCGGAGGGACGTTCTTCAACTATCATAAGATCGCCAGCATATTGTCCGACGATATCGGATATAGAGGACGTCTTCAGCTTCTTTTAGAACGGAGAGGTCTATCCGAAGTGATGGTCTTCTGCATGGAGGACACGGATATAACTCCCGAGATGCTCAAGACTACGTTCTTGAACAGCGGGTACGAGCCATTTCAGAGGACAATGCCCAATGATCTATTCCTTCTCGATGTGAAGATGATGTTCCACGATGAGTTCATACAGAACGAAACGAGCATAAAGTTGCGTTCGGTGGTGGACCGTCGTTGAAAGATCAGGAGATGCAACGTAACCCATATCTTATGAATCGGGCCTTCAGAGTGTATCTTCTAGCTACGATCCTGTCCACAATGGCCGTTGCCCTTGGAAGTGTGTTCAACGGTATAGTCGTGGGCAATCTGATCGGTCCGGATGCATTGAGCGCGGTCAATCTTTGTTCTCCGTTGTTACAGATGCTCAATGCGATCTCTGCATTGATAAACATAGGTGGGGCCACATTGGCGGCAACCTATCTTGGACGTGGGAGACGTGATGATTACAGACGGATATTCAGATTATCTTTCCATATGAGCATAGTCGCGGGCATATTGCTTATGATCGCAGGTCTGTTCTTTTTGGATCAGATATCCTCCGTTCTATGCAGTGACAGTTCCCTGCTACCTATGGTAAAGGAATATACATTTGTGATATTGATGAGCGGGGTCCTTGCCATAATGTTGCCTGGAATGTGCGCATTCGTAAGGACAGACGGCAATCCCAAGCTCTCGACGTATGCCTTGATAACATTCTGTCTTACGAATATAATCCTGGATATTGTTTTCATATCGGGTCTTGGAATGGGCATCGGAGGGTCTGCGATCGCTACAGCTTGCGGTTACGTTACTGGATTGATAGTCCTGTCTTTGCATCGCAGACATCCCATGAGAATGATATCATTCTCAGGAAAAGGAGGGTCTGTCAGCAGGGTAGCGATCCTTCAGATGGGAGCCCCTGTTGCGATCGCATCTCTTCTGATGACCGTTCGGATCCTGGGCCTAAACATACTGGTTCTCGGTTCGTTGGGGTCAGAAGGGGCCAGTGTAATGGCGGTCTGCATCAATCTAATGGTATTATCATCTGTATTCATCGGAGGGACGTCTCAGACGATGCAACCTGTATGCGGTGTCCTGTATGGCTCTGAGGATCATACAGGAATGGATATGGTGATCAAAAGAGCGTTAACGATCCTGATGTTGTCTTTGATCGTCATCACCATCATCATATTCATCTTCCCGTCGGATATAGCGTCGATCTTCGGCATAAGGGATGATTCGGTATTGTCATATTCAGACACGGCCTTGCGTATGTTCGCATTGAGTCTTCCACTCTATGGAATAAACTACTTCCTGATGATAATATACCAGATAAGCGGGAGGAAGGCATTGGCATCGGTGGTGTCAGCTCTGCAGTCGTTGGTGGTACTCGTGGTCGCGGCGATCTTTGTGTTCGATGGATATTCGGACATGATATGGGCTGCATTCGCTGTAGGGGAATCAATTGTGTTCCTAGTTATATTGGTCATGTCGGTGATAATGAGGTTCCGTTCAGGCACAAAGATGTTGACACTGATTAAGCGTCATGTGGCAAAGGGTGATGAATTGGAGATGTCCGTTAAGAATAACGGAGAGGACATGTCTTTGTTGATGGATTCGATGGATTCTTTTTTGGAAAGGAACGGTGCAGGAAAACAGCTTCGTACACATGTACGTCTATGTTGTGAAGAACTCGTTATCAACATAATGGAGCACGGTAGTTCCGGAAATAAAGGGTACATTGATGTGACCATAAGGATGTCCGATGGCAATTCGGCGGTATTGTGTCTCAGAGATGATTCCTTCCCGTTCGATCCGATAAATTATGACAAGGATGGGCGTGGGCTTATGATGGTCAAGCGGATATGCACTTCTTTGCAGTATTCCAGAGTGATAGGTCAAAATGTAGTGGTGGCCAAACTTTCAGGTTGATTGTTCGATTTCGATCTCAGTTGTGGTTCTGTTCATATCCTTCACCCTCAGATATGTGAACTTGCGCGATATTTTGTTTACAAGCAATATCCCATTGCCCCCAAGTTCTCTGTTCTCCAGATCCTGGTCCGGACATTGTCTTTTATGACAGGTTGGATCGAATTCCGGGCCATCATCTTCGAATATCAATACGACAAGGTCATGTCCAGAATATATTTCGAATGAGATATCATTGCGTGCTCCGGAATGTTCTGATATGTTCATGAACAATTCTTCTGCCACCAATACTATAGGTTCGATCACAGGTATGTCTTTACAGACCTCTCTTATTGTAGATACAATGATGTGCAGGCTTTCCTTTTCGGGAGGTACAAAAACTGCAATGCTCCGTCCTTCACGTTTTATAGCAAGCATGGACAGATCATCGGATTGCGGACATTCTTTCGTGAATTCTTCTAATGCGAAACGTACTTCCGATACAAGTCCTGTCGAAGATTCTGAGTTCGATATTTCCAGGGCATTCTTGAGTCTGGCCTCTCCGAACATGTTCTCCGTCTGATCCGTAGCTTCTGTCACTCCGTCAGTATAGAGGAAGATGGTTTGTCCAGGATGCATGACGACCTCCGAATCATGATATTTTCTTTCAGCTATACCAAGGAAGGGTTCCGCCCGTACCTGAAGTCTCTCGTATTTCCCTCTTGTACCGAGGAGCGGTGGGTTATGTCCAGCGCATGAGTACTTGACAGTTCCCGATCCCATATCCAATAATCCGAAGAATACTGTAACGAACATGCACGTGTCGTTATCTCTCATTAGTTCTTTGTTTGCTTCCTCCAAGACCTTGGAAGGCTGCAGTCCGGAGATAGCCTTCTCTCTTATGATGGCCTTGGATCTCATCATGAACAAAGCAGCAGGTATCCCCTTGTCAGATACATCGGCCATTACAATGGCGAGTTTTCCATTATCCATGATGAAGAAATCATAGAAATCCCCTCCGATCGTCCTTGCAGGTGACATGTATGCGCTGACATCTATCCTTTTGTCAGGGGGACAGGATTTAGGGAGTACTGAACACTGTATCATTTTTGCCGCATAAAGTTCTGCAGCGGCTTTAGATTCCTCTGAAACAGCTGCGACCTCTTTGAACAGCAAATAGAGCATCAGTAGGTAGAGTATCAGAACTGTAATAGTGTTTATTTGAAATCCGATGGAGTATGCTTCGATTTCCTGAGTGGAATACCATGCAGAATAATCTACTATTATCAATGCTAGAACTATGGCCAGCGCAGTAGAGAGCTCTCCAACACTTTTTCCAGCATCGTCGATCATCCGTTTGATATTATGTTTGAAAAGTGCAATGTAGATGATGATCACGGCGACATTCAGAGAAAATTGAATGCTCAGATAGCCTAGGTCCCCGTAAGGTTTTCCGAGTTGGAAGAACAAGGTGTCGCATATGAAGCCGTTGACGATTATCTGCATGGATAGGGTCAACATCACGGAGAATAATCTGACCGTTTTTGATTCAGAGTAGATGATGGTGGTTCCAGAGTAGACTGCTAACAAGATAACGATTAGCTCAATCATTTCTGAGCCGGATTCTGATATTAAATTATCATCGTAAAGTAATGTATATGATATCAAGAATACGGCGATAAAGAGGGCAACGAATATCAGAAGCCACGTTATTATTGTTTTTTTGTAATCATGCTTTCTTTTCAAGATCGAATCAGTCATTATTGCGCAGAATATACCCACGATCAATATGGAGGCGGCTTGGAATAATGTAGAGAGGAAATCGAATTGCATGAGGACGGTATGTTCATCTTCCGAGGAATATAACTTTTTATTGTAGCAAGGGAAACAGATCCTGGGATCTTTTTGCTTAATTGGCCATTCTCTTAATGTATTTTGAAAATCAAGAATATAGGTCGTTTGTCGTAAAAGATGAATTAATCTTGATCATAGGTCATATCGGTAAATGAAAATTACCATTCGAGAGGTTTATGTCTGATATAATGTAAGTAGATCGACGAGTATATCAGTGCAGACAATGCAGCAAGACACAGCATAAGGATGACGTTATCCCTTACGAATTCTTGGTTCGATGGTGAGGCTATCCAAAGCAGAAAAAGCTGCACAGATTCTGCACATACAGCGGCGATAAGTGTCCAACTTATTCTGGGGTATTTCATTCCCGCCATCCATCTTATCATTCCGCCGATGACTCCTGCGATCACAGCAGAGACCGCACATGCGATCTGTGGATCTGCGCCTGAGAGTATGCCTTCGGCGCCAATTATAGCTCCTGCGATCACCCCTACGCGTGGCCCTCCTGCCAAACCTGCGAGAGTAGCAACGAAGATGACGGTATTCACGTAATAACCGTCGAGATCATAGGAAAAGAAATGTGTTGTGATCACTCCCACGAATCCAAATGATAGGATCTTCACTATTGCATTCCTAACATCATAATCTCCATTATTGTCAAAGCTCCGCATGTGGTCTGATTTATGGAGGTAAAAGGCAAGTAGCAACAAGATAAAAACGACGATTATCATGTTCAAGAAGATGCTTTTGTACGAGACGATGTCCAGCATCACTATCATATGATCTTCTCCTTGTCCTCGAGGATATATTTATGGTAAATATACGAAGCGACAACCATGCATATCGTGTTCCCTATGATCATCACAGGACCGATTATCGAAATTATATCGTATCCGTCATCGATAAAAAGTGCGATGAGACACATGTTTATCGTTTCTGTTGCGAATATGAGTATCACGGCGTTGAGTACGGTTGGGAATTTCTTTCCGGAAAAATACCAGAGTAAGCCTCCCAATGCGCCTGCGATGATAGTGCCCAACATAGAAGGGACCGCTGTGGTGCCCCCAGATAAAAATCCTTCTACGCCGACCACGATCCCTGTCGGGATACCTACCATAGGTCCTCCAAGCATTCCTGCAAACATAACAGGGAAATCCCTTATGTTGATCAAGATACCGTTTTCAATGGATATCGTCAGATATTCAGTTGTTATAATGCCGATGATTGAGAATACAACAGTTGCTTTTAGGACATTTTTCCAGGATATTGCGCATCTATCGTTTATTACGGATTTATTCGTCTTTTTGTAGATATATGCGACCAGCATTATGGTGAAGACCTCTGCAATCATGATAAGGATGAATGTGTAATATTCGTAGAGATCCATTCCAGACACCATACTTAAGCGAGCTAAGTACGTCCTAGTAAATATAAATAAGATTTCGAGTGATTAGATATAACTGTACCATGTTCCAATTTTTTTAAAATGAAAAGGCTTGAAAAGGTTTGATGCACAATCAATTTTCAATTGTGACTTTAAGGGATTTGAATCTCCATCCGTTAATGGCCAACAGACATCCTGTAATGATCAACAATGCACCGAATATCCACATTGCGGCTTTGATCGTCTGATCAGGGAATATCATGATGATAATGGCCAATAACACGAATATAATGCCGATGACCAAGGATACGGTCTTGTTATTAGATACGGGCATCCCTATGTCGGCTATCTGAATGATACCAATCAATATCAGAAGTATCGCGAACATGTATGCTGCGACCTCGGCCATGAAATGAGGTACTATTGCAAGTGCCAGACCGATAAGGATGTACAGAGCATAGATTATTGTCATCGTTGTGTCTGTGCCTGCACTTTTTACGACACCGATTATACCTACAACCATTATGATGATACCAAGTATCAATAGACCGATCTCCAGTGTAGCATTAGGCCATATTATCATGATTATTCCCAATATGGCTGCTAGTATACCTGCGATCAGCATGGTCCATCCTGTCATCTCAGGGAGCGATTCGTTATTTGTTTTTTTCAAATTTACACCTAATGGGTAATACGTTGGAGGATACTTAATGAATCTCCAATCATTCAATGGAAATCATTGTATGGGTTATTTTTTTGAATAGAGTATTCGCATCAATCTTTTCTGACGATGTCATCACGGAAAGAATCAAATTTCACCACAGTGTCAAAATTTTGATTTTTCATACGTTCTGTTTCTTTCTTTTTTATTGACGATATCAGGATGAATTCCATTTTCTTATGGGATAGAAAATGTTTATTCATTGACCTTAGACACAAATATGCCCAATAAATGGAGAATATCCCAAGCGTCATAAGACTGTATCTCCGCATTTTATTGTAATCCATATAATTTATCGTAGGTGAGAAATCGTTCAGTTCGATCCCTATTTCAGAGAACGAACTTTTGGAGATTTCATAGAATTCAATGAAATGTCTTTCGTGTTTGTAAGGCATTAAGGTTATTGATGGGAACGCAACTATGCCGATGAATAGGAATTCAATGATAAGGACATAGGATACCTCTCCGAGATGTTCACTCAGCGGGAATACTGACCAACAGAACAAACTGACAGCAATACCCAGTATCATGAGATAAATGATTTTCCAAGGGGAAGAAGGATGCTCATCACGACGTATACTGTCATCTATTTCCATCATCTTTTCTAGGCGGTCCTTCAGAGTCATTGCATCCTTTTGGCAGGCATCCAAGTAGTCTATGATCGCTGCTCTCAGTTCTTCTTCTCTCTTCGAATGCCATTTGTTTCTGATCAGTAGCACGGCCGAGATGATAAGCGGCATGAAGCTGGCTATTATCACAAGTATGAACACTGTAAAAGAAAAAAGGAAGGGAAGGTTCGCATATCCCTGAATATCATGGACGATGACCATGTAATATACCGAGAACACAATGAAAGCAAATATCACGATGAGAGCCATCAAAGGATTCAGAACCAGGTCCGTTCTGTCTCCGCGACATACTGCTTTTATGACACGGTTACCTGCCTCTCTCGTATCCATACAGGAAAGTAGTATTATAGGTATAAATCATTCTTTGCTCCATGGAAGAGGAAACCCCTGATAATAAAGCGCCTCTTTATTTGTGGGTGCTGGGTCCATTGGCATTTGCCTTTACCACATTTTATTTTGTCAGGATATTCTCATACCTTTCCATTGCTTTCAATTTTAATGATCTCGGATATTCCGCGGTAGTATTCGTTTTCATGCTGTTGTTGTTCGTTTTGTTTGTAAATTATTTGCTGGCACTGTCAAGGATGATGACTGCAAACAGACGGGCATGGGCATCTTTGGTAAGACAGTCATGTCTCTATATTCTGCTAGTTGTTTTGGACCTGATAAGAATAGATGTGGTCAAAGGTGATGTGTTCGGTATAGGTCCCATTCCTATGTTGTTGTGTATGATACTTATGGTCGTAGTCCTTATTTCCAGGCCGGTCCGTCGTTATTATACGCCAATATATTCTGAAGAACTTCCATTTAGGGATTGGGTGTTATTGGCATTTGGATCGGATCCATTTCGGTGTGGTAAGATAAAATCCATATGAGATCAAAATAAAAAGAAATAACGATTTTTGTTGCATTATTATCAATCAATTCAAATTTGTGCTATTTTTTTAAAACAGTATATAATCTTTAACGGATAGAAGTACTATTATATTGTAACGTACTTACATTATGTGAGGTGTTAGACTAAAAATCAATGATGGGTATCAATTACACATCATTATACTTCAAGTACGGAAAAGATGAAAAATGATTGAAAATAATGAGTCAGCTCCAATTTATTGGATTGTAGTTTTAATTATGTCTGTGGTCGGAATCGTTACAGTATTTATGTCTTGGATGGACACAACTATTATAGGATTTGATAATTCATATAATGCCATGGACTTTGCGACATCAGATGTGTTCAAAGACGGTGGTCTGTTTGAAAATCTCAATTCCCCAGGTAAGTACATTCCTATTTCCATAGGTGTATTATCTTTAATTGAGGTCCTCCTTGCTATTCGTAGCAGAACCAATGCAGTTGCGGCGGCGGTTGTCGGGTTTGTGATATTTGTTCTCGCAATATACTTCTATACTTTTGTTGATCCAATGTCCAATGGTTCAGTTATCTATGACAGACAGGTCGGTATAGCTGTTTGGGTCGCAATGGCGGTAGGTTTGGTCAGTATGATCGCCGCAGCAATCCAGTATAGTGCGCTTAGGAAGAGCAATTAATCTTTTAAGGGGATTTTCCCCTATGATTTTTTTATTTGTAAAGTTGTTTCGAGCATCGAAAATCTCAGTTTCAATATTTTGAATGTCAAGTTTATAGGATATCATTATACCCCATCACTACGTAGTAGACCATATGACCGCAACGATGCAGAATTATGCGATTGAAAAAGGACTACCGAAGAGAACGAGTTCGGTCTGTCCCGAATGCGGAAAAATTCTTGAAGCCACCCTTTTTCAAAAAGATGGTAAGGTCTACATGGAAAAGGAATGTCACGAGCATGGAAAGTTTTGCGATCTTTATTGGTCGGACGTTGAGATGTATCTTAAAGCTGAAAAATATGCTCATGACGGAATAGGTCTCCGTAATCCTATGGACCCTAATCTGGGAAAGGACGAGAACGTACACATTTTTGTTGACAATATGAGGGTTGACATGCTCACGTGTACAGCTCTTGCAATGGTAGATCTTACCAACAGATGTAATATGAACTGTCCCATATGTTTCGCAAATGCGAATCAACAAGGATACATCTACGAGCCAGATCTTGAAACCGTATGCAAGATGCTTGATGCTCTCAGAGCGGAGGAACCCATCAAGTGCGCGGCGGTTCAATTCTCTGGAGGAGAACCGACCATTCATCCTCAGTTCTTGGAAATCATAAAAGCAGCTAAAGAAAGGAAATTTTCCCAGGTGATGGTTGCTACCAACGGTATCGAGTTCTCAAAGAGATATGATTTTTTCAAAGCAGCATCACAAGCAGGACTCAACACAGTATACCTGTCATTTGATGGTGTCACGGATGATGTTTACTTGCAGGCAAGGGACAGGAAGATGCTCAATGTCAAACTTCAGGTCATTGCCAATTGTAGAAAATTGAAAGAAGAGACAGGCAAATGCCCGTCCATTGTTCTTGTTCCCACGCTTGTCAGAGGTGTTAACGATCATCAGATCGGAGACATAGCCCGTTTTGCATTTGAAAATGCAGATGTTGTTCGCGGTGTCAATTTCCAGCCTGTAGCATTTACTGGTAGGATAACCCGTGAAGAAGTTTCCAAGGGAAGATTCACACTCGCGGACCTTGTGACCTCGTTCGGAGAACAGACAGGATTCACAAATAAGGATGATTGGTATTCTGTTCCTGTGATCGCACCGATCTCTAATTTTGCTTCCATCATTCTCAATGAGAGTAAGGTAACATTCACAACGCATCCCCATTGTGGTCTTGGAACTTACATATTCATGAATGACAAGGGTAAAGCGGTGGCGATCCCCGAATTCATGGATGTAGATAAGTTCTCGAAAGGTCTCAATGAGATATGCATAAAAGCAGAAAAGGCCAGATTCAAAAAGATCTATGTGCTTAAACTTCTGCAGCTTTTGAATAATTCGATAATTGAGGAAAAATTACCGGAAGGAATGAGTAAAAAACAGTTTGTTTCTATGATAAAGAATATCATGAGTACAAATACAAAGTCAAATATTGCGGCATTTTCATGGAAGATGATGTATTTTGGAGGAATGCATTTCTTAGACCCATATAATTATGATATTGAGAGGGTCAAACGTTGCGGTGTCCATTATGTGACACCTGACTGTCAGGTAATTCCGTTCTGTGCTTACAATGGGGGGCCAGAATATCGTGTGGAGGTTGAAAAGAAATTCTCTGTGCCTATCGAGATATGGAAACAAAAGAATAAGGAAGAGGCCTTGAAACTCGAGGAGGCACTCATTATCCCGGAGGATCAGAGACCAGATTATTCATAAAGACATGATCTAATTGAAAAATACTTGGTGTCTAGGCCTATTTAAATTCATGCCTAGATGCCATACTCTTTGAATTTTTTTTAGGTTCAGTTCTGTTTTTTCAATGTATTTCAGGACTCATTTTTTAGGTGTACATATGGGGGTTTCTTTAAAACCTGAGTTCGACGGTGTGTCATACTTCTGTATGATTTCATCTGTACGTTTGACCATGCGTTTGATCATGCGATGGCTTTCCTTCCAGATGTTTGACGCGCTCTTGAACTCTGGAATTTCAGCTACTTCCCGCACCCCATACGAAGAAGTTATTTCTCAGCCGATACGATATGATTGTGCAGATAAACAGAAATAGGGAGTTTCCCCGTTTCGACCTGTTTAAAACACGGTCGATCTTAATTTTGTTAGATACATCTCACGAAGGTGATGGTACTATTTGGTATTGATCAATTTCATTCGGCTCTAGGACGAACGTCCTGAGCTTAAAATGGTTTTGTGTCACAATGGAGTATCGTTGTTCAGGACACTTTTATTTTTTTCCTAGCTTCAGTATTAATCGATTCTTTGCATCAGATCCTATCGAATTTAGGAGTCATACAATCGATCATGCACTGTTCTTGATTTTGGTTGCACTCAAAAATTCAAAGTACTTATATAGTGTTGAAAAACATACATTTTCGAGTAAGGACTTGGGTGTTGATTTGTATAAGGCAGTTAAATGAAAAACAAGCATCTGTTTCATTATTTTCAGTGGACAAATATGGTTGTGGTGTGGTTCATTTTCTATGTCGTCCACATTACTATTTCGTATTGTGTCTTTTTTCAATCCCAATATACGAATCAAATTCGAATCCTGTTATTATCAATCTGGAAGTCTTTCAAAAATCTGAATCGGAATATCATGCTTCCAAAGCAATGGTATTTGCAGAATTGAAAAGACCTCTATTTTTTGTAAATCGTACATTAAAACTGATTTAAGATTAGATGTTGGAGTATATGATCATGAAAATAAAAAAATACGGCAATTGTCTTCTTTTTGCATCTATCGTTGTTGTCTTGGCATCGGTGGCTGTGATAGGGGTAGTTACTTCAGACAATGATATGTCTATGAATACCTCGGATGAGACTACGGCTCCATCTGTTTTTGGAGCACCGGTCTACTATGACTATAACCATACGATAACCGCCAGTGCTGGTTTTGGAGGTTCTATATCGCCTTCGTCCGCGACAGTTTACAGCGGTGGGTCTCAGACCTTCACCATCACTGCGTCGGCAGGTTATACGATATCCGATGTAAAGGTTGATGGCGTGAGCGTAGGCGTTGTCTCGACATACACATTCACCAATGTCACAAGCAATCATACGATATCTGCGACATTCTCGGGTGGACAATTCACGATAACTGCCAGTGCTGGTTATGGAGGTTGGATATCACCGTCATCTGCAACGGTCTCTCAGGGGGGGTCTAAGACCTTCAATATAACCACATTTTCAGGGTACACAATATCGAATGTAATTGTCGATGGTGCCAGCGTGGGTTCGGTCTCGACATACACATTCACCAATGTCACCAGGGATCATACGATATCTGTGGAATTCTTAACACAACATTACACGATAACCGTCAATGCGTATTATGGAGGTTCGATATCTCCAGGAATTTCGATGTCAGTTTATTCGGGGGCGTATACGACCTTCAAAATAACCGCTTGGGATGGATATGAAATAGATAATGTAATCGTCGATGGTGTAAGCATGGGTGGGATCTCGACCTATACTTTTAATAATGTGACTTCAAACCATACTATTTCAGCAACATTCTATGAAACTGCTGAAGACAACGCTATTAATTTTGGTTTATTGTTTGCGGCAATTCTTGCATTTCTCGTACTTCTGTTTATGATCATAATGTATATGATGAGCATGAATACGAAAAAATAAGTATTGTATTTTTGATCGATGTAGGTAAACAGGGTGTAAAGGCACCTGTCTTAACTCGTTTTTAATTCTAGTATGACAACAGATGTAAACGCGTCGTCTTGGGTCGATCTTTTTCGAGGTTTTTATGATAGCTTTTTGCGATGATGATGTCGACATAGAGTCCGTAAGCATATCCATGGGGCATCATTCGACCAAGACGACAGAGGGATATTACTGCAGGAAGAATGAGAAGAAAGCAATCAAATCTATAACAGAAGCATGGGAGGGGGGATTATGAATCCCACTCCCCTTCACCACCCTCTGTATCTGGATAGCAAGGAGTGGTGCGGGCGCCGGGATTCGAACCCGAGTTCTAACCTTGGCAAGGTTAAGTGATAACCAGCTACACCACGCCCGCACTTTAAATCTAGGGATTATATCTTTCGATATAAAGGTATCGTCATATTACTGGCGTTAGTTTATTTGACCTTGAAAAAGATGGTTTCCTTGGTATCTTGGTTCACATGTCACGTTGAGCTTCAGCTTGTTCAAAATGGCCATATCTGTCTGCGACAGTATCACAGATGAATGTACCTCACATCCTTTGAGATCGGATAGATGTGAAAGCGCTCTGGCAGCCATTTCATCATTTCTTGCGCATACTGCGAGTGCGACCAACATCTCGTCCGCATGCAGTCTGGGATTATCGTTTCCAAGGTTCTCCACCTTTAGTTTCTGCACAGGGCCCAGTATGTCAGATGAGATGAGTGGTATCGAATCATCTATGTCTGCGAGGGTTTTCATTGCATTCAACAGCATAGCGGATGTTGCGCATAGCAGAGGCGAATCCTTTCCTGTGACGATCCTGCCGTCATACAATTCTACACCAGTGATCGGAACTTTTGAAATCTCAGCCTTTTGTCTAACAGCAGGTATGACCTTTCTGATGTCTGGATCGATATTCCCATTTTGGAGAAGGAGTTTCAATCTTTTTACCACATCTTCTTTTACAAGGCCTTGTCTGTTGTCGCAAAGTCCTCTGTAATATCTTCTTATGATCTCCATCGTAGCAGCATGGGAAACAACTGCATCGTCAATTATACAGAATCCAGCCATGTTAACGCCCATATCGGTCGGTGATCTGTAAGGTGATGTGCCAGATATCTTCTCTAATATGGCATTAAGGACGGGAAATGCTTCTATGTCCCTGTTGTAATTTACTACAGCTTTTTGATAGGCTTCCATGTGGAAGGGGTCTATCATATTAACATCGCCGAGGTCTGCGGTAGCAGCTTCATATGCTATGTTGACAGGATGTCTCAGAGGCATGTTCCAGATAGGGAAGGTCTCGAATTTTGCATACCCTGATCTTTCTCCGTGTTTGTATTCATTGTACATCTGTGAAAGGCACGTGGCCATCTTTCCGCTGCCGGGACCAGGGGCAGTGACCACAATCAATGGTCTTTTTGTTTTTACATACTCATTCTTTCCGAATCCCTCATCGCTGACTATATTTTGCATGTTTGAAGGATATCCAGGTATGGCGTAATGTCTGTAGGATCTAATTCCCAATATCGACAGTCTTTCTTCGAATGCGATTACCGAAGGCTGTGAGGAGTACATGGTCAATACGACTCCGGCCACTGACATTCCGTCTTCTTTGAAGGCATCCATGAAACGTAGAACTTCCAGGTCATATGTTGTACCGAGATCGCCGCGGACCTTGTTCTTCTCTATGTCTCCGGAATTTATGACAATTATAACTTCGACCTTGTCTTTCATTTTTAAAAGCATTTTTATCTTGCTGTCAGGTTTGAAGCCCGGAAGTACTCTGGAAGCATGATAATCATCGAAAAGTTTTCCTCCAAGTTCCAAGTAAAGTTTTCCTCCGAACCTGTTGATCCTTTCTTCAATATGTTCTGATTGGATCTGAAGATATTTCTCATTATCAAAACCGATCTTCATGAATGCTCACGGTATGGTCGATGCATTGTGAATCTAAAACGATGTCGTTTATGATCAAGTCATCTAGCGCTCTTGGTCAATGGTGAGTTCCCGTTTCATCCTCTTTTTCGAGAATGTGACCGAATCCATGAATGTGACCCAACATATCTCGATCACGATCGATGTTGCTATGACCGTTACGGCATAAGGTGCTTGGGTGCCTAAGGTTGCTACACAGAGAGCTATGGCGATCCCATTGTTTTTGTAGGATGTCATCAGAACATCGGTCACCCTCTGTGGCCACGGTATGTTTAGTTTGCGTTCTATTACATTCACTCCATTGCTGAATACGAAGGTTCTCAAGGCAGCTATGAGTAGGAACACAATTAGTACGGACATTGTACTGGGGAATATTGCTGTGCTCACAGAAAGCCATACGAAAAAAGCCAAGATTACATTTAGCGTGACGGACATTACTTCTTTGCTTATCTCCACTCTTGTTAGGAATCTCGACAGGATCAAAGGTAGACCGATGACCTCTACGATCGTTATAACAACACTTTTCATATCGACAAGTTCACCGATAGTTATCCAGATAACGAAAGGTATCCACAGCAATGCAGCAACATATACGAATATGGTGGATCTTAGTGCATGTGCCAGATCTCCACGTAGGATATAGGAAAGCGGCGGTATGGATACTGCGAAAGGTGCAGCTGCTATGAAGACCAATCCTGTGGCATAGTCTTTGAAAGCGGGTATGTCCTTCAGTATAAGATATGCGAGCAATGGTATTATCGATGCTGCGATCAGTCCTAATATCAGGGCTCTCATCAGAGATTTTGAATTTTTTATAGGGTCTAGATTTTTATAAGGTATCCGTGAAAGGGATACGGTGATCATTATTATTATCAGAACAAGCGTGATATTGCGTCTTATAGGTGCAGTGAATATTTCATATGGAAAGTATCCAGAAATATTCGTTATCAGTGATATGATCAATGCGGCCCCCATAACAAGCGCGGTACTGCATAGGAGACCTTTTGCATTCATGGACCAGTATCACTGTTTTTTGTATATATACCTCAAAAAAGTTCGATAACACTAAGTATTTAAAAGGAGGGTCCATCTAGAAATTGAAATTGAGCGGTGTCTGCGTTCTAGTCGCAGGCGGTTTGACTTCAAGATCAGTGGTATATTATGATCTCAAAGTTCACAGATTTAGGTATTTCTGAAGATATAGCAAGTGCGATGGATGAAATGGGTTGGGATGAACCAACACCCATCCAGATACAGGCTGTACCCATGGGATTGAAAGGTATTGATATGTTTGCACAGGCGCAGACAGGTACCGGAAAGACAGGAACATTCGGTTCGATCGTGTTGGGAAGGATACCTGCGGGAAAGAAATTGCCATCGGCCATAATAATCGTTCCCACTCGCGAACTCGCGAATCAGGTCGCAGAGGAATTCAGCAGGTTAGCCATGTTCACGGGTCATGTTACAGTGCCCATCTATGGTGGAGCGAGCATCGAGGGCCAGATAAAGAAACTGGAGCATGGTGCAGACGTTATCGCTGGGACTCCTGGAAGGGTCAGAGATATGATATCCAGAGGCATCCTGAATATGACATGCATATCGGAGGTCGTCATGGATGAGGCCGACCGTATGCTCGATATGGGATTCATAGAGGATATCGAATTCATTCTGAGTTCTATGCCCAGCGACAGACAGACACTTCTTTTTTCGGCCACAATGCCAGAGGATATCAAGCGTCTCGCCTCCGACTACATGAAAAAGCCAAAGGAGATCAGTGTTTCCAAGGACGAGATGGTACTCGATCTCACCAAACAATATTATATTTCGGTGGGAAGGAGGAACAAATCCTGGGCTCTTTGCAGGATACTCGATATTGACAAGCCCAAGGCAATAATATTCTGTCAGACCAAGAAGATGGTGGACATCCTCGTGGAAAGGTTGGAAGGATTCGATTACAAGGTAGAGGCCATCCATGGTGACATGCCTCAGACCAAAAGAGAGAGGGTCATCAAGGATTTCAGGAATGATAAGATCGACATCCTCATAGCGACCGATGTTGCCGCAAGGGGATTGGATATCGATGATATCTCTTACGTCGTCAATTACGACATGCCCGAGGATGTGGACACATACATCCACAGGATTGGAAGAACTGGAAGGGCCGGCAAAGAAGGAGTTGCGATATCATTCATCACAACCGAGGAAGAGTATCTCATAAAGGAACTCGAGCTTCGTACCGGGATGGTAATAGAGAAAAGAGACGTTCCGGAAACGGAAGAAGGTACAAAGGATACTATCCGTAGGGTCGTGGATTACGATCAGATATGTGATGTGTTCGGAATGTGCAAATTTGAGATCAATCTTGGAAAGAAAGACGGGATTGGAAAGGTCTCTCTTGCAGACTATATAATACGTGTAGCTAAGGTCAGAGAATTCTCTATAGGAAAGATACAGATCGATGAGAACTCATCAATAGTGGAAGTTCACAAGGATTTCGGCAATAGAATGACGATGGACCTTCCAAAAGTTAAGTTCAAAGGTAAGAAGATATTCGTTAAGGTCATTCAATAAGGAATTTTGGGGTGAAAAACCCCACTTTTCATAATTTTGGTACTTCGTTTATTGACGACTTCGACATTAGACGATTGTTAACATTATATACCCGACTATAGATGAATATGTATGGCCGACGGACTAGAAAAGCCGACCTTGAAGAAATCGAACCCGGCCCCATTGGGGCTTTTGGGATTCGGTATGTCAACTGTACTGTTGTCGTTGCATAATGCGGATCTTATTCCGTTAGATGCAGTAATAATCTCAATGGCAATATTTTGCGGAGGATTAGCACAGTTCGCAGCGGGTATGATGGAATATCGCAACGGAAATACATTCGGAACAACTGCATTCACGCTTTACGGTGTGTTCTGGTTATCGTTCGCTTTCATCAAAATGGACCCGAGCGGATTTGGATCCGAAGGAACTACTGTTGGGATGTACTGTTTCGTATGGGGAGTCCTTACATTGTTCCTGTTGATAGGGACTTTGAAGGGAAGGAATGCGTTGAAGTTCGTGTTTTTTACACTGACTATCGTGTTCTTCCTTCTCGCTGCAGGCGACCTGTCAAGCAATCAGACGATAATCCATATAGCAGGATTCCTCGGAATAGTATGTGGTGCTTCTGCGATGTATACCGCATTTGCTGAAGTTCTTTCTGAACAGTTGGGAAAAGAGGTCTTACCGTATTGATAAACCGGTCCGAAAGGACCATCTCAATTTCTTTTATTTTTCTCGTGATCGCGTTCGATGCTGTATACGCCATATATACACAGTATTCCGCCGATCAAGAAAAGAATGCTTTTTATTATCGGGGCATTGAATATGTTCGAGATGGCTAAAAGGACCAGGATCAAACCTATGGCGAGCGGAACTATCTTTTTGATCATTATCTCATTCATCTTCTGGGCTCCTGTATTTTAGGGCTGAAAGTACTCCGATCGTCATCGCTATCCAGACCGCTGTGATCAGTCCAGCGGGGATGAGTGAAAAGGTCCTCCAGAGGAGACTGTCCGTATGATATATCTGGAACGTTGCCCAGATAGAGAATACGGAGATGATGAGCATAACGATGTACGCTGCGATCTCTCCTGCGGGCATGAGAGGCTCTTTCATTTTGATCACTGACGATTGAAAGGAGGGGTAGGCCCCCTGTTTGATAGTTGTTCAGATCTCTATGACGACCAGGATGTTACCGACCTGTATAGTGTCGACGGCCTTTCCGCCAAGCATGAGACGTTTCTCGACCTTGAAGAATTCCGGCCCGAGGGTTATATTCTCACCTTCGACATCCAATACCACCTGTCCGTTGGTAAGTTGTTTTGTGATGTCTTCGGGATCAGCGGAATTGAGTGCTGCGACAATGGCTTTTGCCTGGGCCTTGAATGCAGGTCCAAGTTTGCCATATTCGGGTTTCACTCCCACGATCTCTTCTTTGAGATCCGCCTTAGGCGCGATTATGACCTCTTTGGCCTTCGTGGTCTCCGAGATATCCGATTCGGTGTGTTTGAGGACCTTTGCCGCCTCTCCGACGAATTCTACTTTGGTAAGTTCCGCATTGAGCGGCATCTTGTTCTCTGATTTCCATGCGCGTATCGCAGCAAGGACCTCTGCCAGTGCATCACCGGAGACGAGGGCCGTTTGGTCCACGAATATAGGTGTAGGCCACGCGGTTAAGTGAATGCTGCTGTTCCCGTCATGGGCCTTGAAATGCTCCTGATAGACATCCTCTGTTATATGCGGCATGAATGGTGCCATGAGCTTCAGTGCTCCGAGGAAGACGTTGTAAAGTGTGTATTTCACAGCATCGTCATTCCTGGCCTTGACCATCTCTATGTAATTGTCAGCGAAGTCATGCCATATGAATGCCTCAACATCTCTCATCGCCTTGTCGAACTGGTAGACCTCCAGATATTCTGTTGCCGATCTCACGACCTCGGAATATTTACTGATGATCCATTTGTCCGATTCTCTGAGGCTGTCACAGGACTTGGGAACGTTGTCGAAGAAACGACCTACGAACTGACCTATGTTGAAGATCTTGTTGCAGAGTTTCCTTCCTCTTATGACATCCTTCTCTCTGAAGGCATGGTCAATACCGAGGGAACATGTTGCCGCATAGTACCTAAGAGCATCTGCTCCGTAGTTCTCGATTATA
The DNA here is from genome assembly GCA_019262145.1 of Candidatus Methanogranum gryphiswaldense. Classification (NCBI taxonomy): domain Archaea; kingdom Methanobacteriati; phylum Thermoplasmatota; class Thermoplasmata; order Methanomassiliicoccales; family Methanomassiliicoccaceae; genus Candidatus Methanogranum; species Candidatus Methanogranum gryphiswaldense. Next base: position 562,597 of record CP076745.1, read on the forward strand.
GGTATGGGATTTATGACATTTCCAACGGATGAATGCATCGGCGTTCCGTCTGGAGCCATGATGAATCCATGTATCATTATGTCGTTCCACGGTTTGGAATGTGCTATTTGGTCGGATCTAAGGATCGAATAGAATGCCCAAGTCCTGATTATATCATGAGACTGGGGTCTCATGGACATCGGGAAGAGTTTCTTGTGTAGTTCGGGGTCTCTTTCCCAGTAGGTGTTGTACAATGCCGATCCAGATGAATCCATCCATGTGTCGAATACGTCCGTGCATCCGCACAGTTTTCCACCGCACTTGGGGCATTTTGGTACTGGGGGTTTATCATCCAGGGGGTCCACATAGCATTGTTCCTCCGTGGCACAGACCGCGTGTCCGCAGTCTTCGCATTCCCATAGGGGTATAGGTGTGGCGAATATGCGCTGTCTGCTCAGTACCCAATCCCATTCAAGCGAGTTGGTCCAGTCCTGAAGCCTTATCTTCATGAATTCTGGGAACCAGTTGATCTCATCTGCTCTCTTCAGGACCTCTTTCTTGAAATCGGTGGTCTTGAGGAACCATTGAGGGACCTGCAGGAATTCTATCGGGGTCTTGCATCTCCAACAGATGGAGACTTGCTGAGGGTTGTCCTTCTGTCTGACGAGTATGCCTTGTTCTCTCAGATCATTGATGGCCGCTTCTCTCGCATCCGCTACGGGCATTCCTGCATATTTTCCGGCAAGTTCGGTCATTTTACCGCACTCGTCAATTCCCTTTTCCATCTCCAGGTGATATTTCATCACCCATTCCAGATCCTCTTTGTCGCCTATAGTGCATATCATTACGTTACCGGTACCGTATGCGGGATCTACCTTGGGATCGGAGATGACCTTAACATGTCTTCCGTAGAGAGGGGTTATGAGTTCCTTTCCGATCAGATGCTGTTTGGTCTTATCGTCTGGATGTACTGCTACGACCTTACACGTGCATAGAAGTTCTGGTCTAGTGGTCGCGACCAATATGTGGTCGTCCTCTCCGACGATCTGGAATTTTATAAAATTGAGTTTGTTGACATTGTCCTTGTATTCGACCTCTGCATCTGCAAGCGCGGTCATACATCTGGGACACCAGTTCACCGGGAAGTTCGCTTTGTAAACGAGTCCTTTGTTGAACAATTTAATGAAGGACAGCTGTGTTATGCGCCTGTAATAAGGTGCGTCTGTCTGGTAATAGATGCTTGGATCCATGCTCTCTCCGAGTATCTCGAAGTGGTGGGTCATCTCGTCAATGAAACCATTGGCATAGTCGCTGCATAATTTCCTGTATTCCTTTCTCGGAAGGTCCAGTTTTGTGATGTTGTATTTCTTTTCGACCTTGACCTCGATAGGCGTTCCGTTGACATCGAAACATAACGGGAAGAATACATTGTGACCGTTCATTCTCTTGTACCTTGCGGCAAAGTCGATCAGGGAGTATCCCGTGGCATGACCGAGGTGAAGGGATCCGGAAGTGTATCTTGGTGGGTTGTCGATGCTGAAGACGGGTTTATTGGATTTAGGATCAAAGTGATAGACCTTTTCCTCTTTCCACATCTCCTGCCAACGTTTCTCGATGGTTGCAGAATCGTATTGTGACATGTCAAACATATGTGGGATATAACGCGAATAAAAAAATGTTGCCATTGGAACGTGTGTGCGCGCACAAGTGTTGAAGTTTGAAAAGAGGGGACTTGCCCCTCGTTTAGAGTTTATTTCTTTCTCTTTCTGAAGCTTACTCTGGAATCTTTGAGGTCGACGACCAGCGATTCTATCCTCTTCATGAGGTCGTTGTTGGCCTTTACAAGGTCCCAGTCTATTACCTTAGCGTTCACCGTTGTGCCGTCAATGAACAGTTTTCCGGTAAGGCTGTATTTCTTCTTTTCTCCGTCCTCATTATATCTTGAGACATGTATCGTCAAGGATTCTGGTTTGTAGATCTTGGAGATCTTCTTTACCTCATCCTCAATGTCTGCGTACATGGCATCGGTGTAGATCTTATCCTCTTCCTCCAGACCGCTGATCTGGACAAATAACGATTCCCTTTCGCGGCATGATGATATAAGTTCAATTATATCGTATTCCGTGAGGATTCCAACGGTCTCGTTACCGTCCACGACAGGCAATGTGGAGAAGTGACGGCCGGTCATTACTGTGGCCGCATCCCCGATGTTGCTATCCCATTCCACAGTCTGTACAGACGTGGTACATACAGATTCGATCGTGATCTGCATCTTGTTGTTCTTGTCGAAATCGCCGAAGAGCCTCTCGTTATCCTTCCAGAAGTTATCGATGATCTCTTTCATTCCGACTATACCTACAAGATTGTCGGCATTGTCCATCACGGGTATGGTCCTGATGTCCAGTCTCCTCATGATATCGATGGCATCCTGGAGTAATGCATTTTCCCTCAGGAATTCCACAGGGGACGTCATTATCTCCCAGACCTTGATGTCCTTCAAAGCCTTCATGCGTCCGGCAATATCGATCAGACCTCTTCTGGATACCAATCCAATGACCTTTTTGCCGTTCAAGACGGGAAGTTGTCTGCAGTTGTTCATAACCATGTGTTCTGCGATCTTAGTGATCTCCGTTTCAATGGTCAGTGTTGGCAGGTTGCGGATCATGTTCTTTACTTTTGTGTCTATAGTGAGGCTCCTTTTTTTGAGGATCGATCCATAGCTGATCATTCCGGCATAGGCACCATCATCCACAACGGGTAATTCTTGGAAGCCTGTCTGCCTCATTTTGGACAGTGCATCCGCAACCCTGTCCTCCGACCCGACGGTCGGGAATTCGGTGATCAAAATCTCTTCAACAGATATACTGTCGATCTGGGATCTTAGTATTGATAATTTCTTAAGATCTTCTAGGTCTTTAATTCCCAATTTCACACCTCGTAATCAACATCGAGATATGGAAGATATAAAGGTTGGTCTAATGTCTGGCTTTATTTACATGTTTAATGTCGGACATAATGGTATGATAATTGAAAATAATTGAAAGGGTTTACGATCCCTTCGTTTTCACAAAGGTATTAAATATGTTATTCAAAGACTGCTGAAAGGTTTGCCAGCGATCAGGGAATCCACTATCTCCCCACATTTCTTAACTGGTATCCTTTTTTGCTGACTGGAGTCACGGTCCCTTATCGTCACAGTTCCCTTGTCCTTTCCGTCTAGGGTGTCATAGTCCACTGTGATGCACCAGGGGGTACCGATCTCATCCATACGAGCATATCTCTTGCCTATAGTTCCGGTCCCGTCATAGTAGGCTTCGACACGATGGGTGTGTACGGTATCGTAGATCTCTGTCGCGATGGTATCAAGACCATCCTTTTCCATCAAGGGGAATACTCCTACCTTGATGGGTGCAACTTCGGGCTTGAGTCTCAATACAGCATAGCCTTTTTCCTCGTCGAAGGAATATGCATGCTCCAGTATCGAATAGAATATCCTGTCAAGTCCGTGTGAGGGTTCGATCACATGAGGTACTACACGCTCTCCTGAGATCTTCTCATTCACTTTGGCGATCTCAAAGAACTCATCTGTCAGGATGATCTCTTCTCCGTCAATCACTAATTTTAGCTTTCCGTTCTTTACATCAGAAGGCATCTTGGATTCCATGGCAACTGCGATGTCCTTGGCTTTTCCTTTGAATTTGGGCCCTAGTGCTTTGTGTTTGGCCTTGATCTTATCGATCTCGACCTCTTTTGGCTCATCGAACTTCTTGAAGTGTGTGAGGTCTGTTCCTGAGAACTCTGCATGACGTGACAGATCCCAGCACCCTCTGTCTGCGATGCCGGTTATCTCTATCCATCCGTACGATAGAAGTACCTCTGCATCCCAACAGTCTGCGGCATAGTGTGCCATTTCGTCTTTCAGATGTTGTCTGAATCTCAGTCTTTTTGGATCTATTCCGAGCCTTATCAGGAATTGTTTTGTCGTGTTGACGAAATATGCCAGGACCTTATTGGCTATTATTCCCTTATCCACGGCTTCTTTGACAGTAATGGTTATTGTTTCCCCGGTTGTGTTGGGTACAAGTGTTATGAGTTCGTTCTCGATCTCAGGGTATCTGGACCAGTTCTTGTCTGTGGGATCGACGAAAAGTTCGACCTCCATCATATTGAACTCCCTCATTCTGATCATCCCCTGACGTGGAGCGATCTCATTTCTATATCCTCTTCCGGTCTGAATAACACCCATTGGGAGTTTTTCCCTGTTATATCTGTAAAGATTGAGGTAGTTAACGAATATTCCTTGTGCTGTCTCAGGCCTCAGATATCCGACACGTGCGGAACCAGGTCCAATGGTTGTCTTGAACATAAGGTTGAATTCTTCTACCGGTCCAAGATTCCCTCCACATTCTGGACAGACGACATTGTGTTTTACAAAGGCTTCGTCCAGTTGTTTTGGGGTAAGAACGTCTGCATTGTTGTAGAATTCTTTTACAAGATGATCCGCTCTGAAGGGAGATTGGCATTTGGTGCAGTATGTTATGAGGTCAGCGAATTCGTCGACATGTCCTGATGCCTTGAAGACCTCTCTAGGATTAACGGTCTCCGAGTCTATCTCGACGAAACCTTCTTTCCCTTTGTAGATGTTTCTCCAGACATCCACGATATTGTTCCTTAGACTGAAACCCGTAGGTCCGTAGTCAAACATTCCTGCGACCCCACCGTAAAGTTCGAATGAGGGCCAGATGAATCCTCTGCGCTTGCAGATGGACATGAGATCGTTGGTGTCAATGTTGTTCTGTGTCATTCATTCCGCATTCCTTGTAAGTGCGCAAAGTACGTCGACATCATAAATCATTCCAACGAGTTCATCCTTGGTTCCGTGAACCGGAACCTGACCAAAGTCGTTCTGGAGCATCATCTTGGCGACATCGTTGAGAGTTGTTTTCTTGAATACTGTCTGGGGGTCTTTGACCATGTAATCCCTGACTTTTCTATCATCGGACAGGTATTTTTCTGTCGCAGCGTAGAAAAGAGGCAATACATTCCTGTATCCTGCAAGTTCTGAGTCCTCTATTCCGAGTTTTGACATCGCCTCAGCATCTTTTGTCTGATCGCTGAAAAGATCACGGTCCGTAAGTATACCTACAAGTTTTCCGCGTGCATCAAGAACAGGTACTGCTGGAACATCGCTGATCCTCATTGCTGTGATCGTGTAAGCAAGGGGTTCATCGACATATGCAGTTACGCAGGTGGTCCTTATGACATCTTCTGCGGTCATTGTGGTCTTCATTTCCTTGACCTCCCTGAGAAGGTCGGTCGGAGTGATGATACCGACGAGTTTTCCATTTTCGACCACAGGCAATCTGTGTATCCTTTTTTCGGCGAATATTTTAGCTGCTTGAGAGATACTAGCAGTAGGCTCGATGGTTATGCAACCTTTCTTCATTATGAGAGAAAGTTGATCTTCATCGAATTTTCTGAATATGTCCCTTCTTGAGACTATTCCCATGAGTTTTCCGTCCGACGAACGGATGACCGGTAGACCGGTAAGCTTGTTTCTAACCATCATGTTGATCGCGTCGTTACGGCTACCTGGAACCTCGACGACGATCGGTGCTGCGGTCATTATGTCCGATACTGTCTTCATATTATTACCTCCATGACCTGACAACGACTACAGGACATGAGGCGTTCTTGATTACTGCCTTTGCTACGCTTCCGGTAAGGATCTTCTTCTTTCCGGACGTGCCCATGACTATGATGTCGTAATCCTTGGATTTTTCAAGTATGATATCTGAAGGAGAACCACTGAGTACCAAAGGTTCTACTTTGATGCCCGCTTCTGCACCTTTTGCTATGACCTTGTCGATTGCCTTTTTACTAGCAGGCGAATCTATTTTGTCGGTCACGTGCATGACTGTGATATATCCTCCCGAGAGTTTTGCCAATGATAGTGCCTCTTCAACAGCACCATTTGCATAGCCGTCGATATCGACGGGCACAAGTATCTTTTGAAAACCCATGTGACCACACTCTGTATGCTTCGCTGTAAATGTGTATCCTTATAATAATATTTAGGACGGGAAGTCAGGCTTCACAGAGGCGCTTATCACCATGACGGGACAATGTGCCTTCTCGATCACTTTTTCTGCAACACTGCCCATCAGCACTTTTGTCATTCCCTTTTTTCCGAGGGTTCCCATGACCACCAGATCAAATTTCTTCGACATGGTGACGATCACTTTTGCAGGTATTCCTTCAACGATCTCTGTTTCAGAATTTACATTTTCGTCTTCGCATCTCTTTTTTACGTAATCCGTGGCTGCCTTTCCTTCTGTCTCCAGCGTATCATATAGATTGATCACTGTGGAATCCATAGGCATGCTGGCATAGACGGATTGATCGAGAACATATATCGCTGTGACGGTGCCTCCGCTTAGTTTTGCCATCTGTATACTCTTTTCTATGGCATTCTTTGTGAATTCGCTGCCGTCCGTAGGGACTAGTATTTTTTTGAAGCTCATTTATGTCTCACCGTTTGGTTTTTGTATGCGAATATTGGGTTATTGCAGGAAAGCATCCTGCCAACAGAAAGCGGTCCGTCACATGGCATGACCGTTAGTTCTGCTTTTCTCCCTATTTTCAAATCCAGGGCGTTATGGTTATATATTATCTTCCGTCCGTTGATAACCATCGGCCCCCATATATTGTCTGGGTCTCTGCCTTGTTTAACGGCGACATCCATGAATGCCCTTGTTTCTGCCCTCATGTCTGGGGTGCATAACATCGCATTGTCAGTTCCGATGGATATTTCGGCCCCACATCTTTCCATCCTGCCTATAGGTGGTATTTTACCAAAGAACATATTGGATCTGGTGCAAACTACAATTCCAACATCTGTCTCAGCACATTTCAGCATATCGCTGTCAGAGGCCTCTGTCATATGGACCACGAAGGTCGGGTCCAGCGATAGTATCTCATCGATGTCCTCACGGATTCTCTCGCTTGCATGTATGGCAAAGATCTTCTGTCTTTCGCGGACCCTATCAGCTATCTTTTCGATATATTTGTGATCCATATCTGAAATGCTGGGCAATCCGATGCCATCTGCAACTTCAAGTATTGAATCCACTTCATCCTCATTGTATTCTGGAGAGATGGGGCGGCCGAGTATGATAGCGTTTGGTACTGCTTCTCTGAGAAGGAGACAACCTTTCAATCCTCCTTCTCTGAAATCGATGAAAGTTTTACACCCATATTCGTTCGATTTATCTGAAAAGTCCTTAATGGATGTTTTTATCTCGTTATCTGTTGCGTTGTTTAGATATCTGTGTTTAAGCCCGTTAGGTGGTGCTACGAGATCTTCAAGACTCATACCAGGTATTGTTTTTACTGCTCCGTCCGCACAGTGTGTGTGTGCGTTGATGATCATTGGGATAATTATTCCGCTGGCTAAAGGAACCACTGGGCATTTTTCATCTGATATATCGACAATGATCCCATCTTCTATGGCGATGTATCCATCTATGAGGTCTTTTCCGATGAGAATTTTGCCACAGAGATAATCCATATTGCGTTAATGTTATGTCGGATATATAGGGAATTCGTGGCAGATCACAATAAGTATTAATAAGGTGTTTTGAATTATAAGGCCTACAGGTGTACCCTAATGGTAAAGGTAATCGAATCAGAGTGTGTCGCATGCGGAGCATGTGCCGACGTTTGCCCCCAGGATGCAATCACAGTTGATGATGTCGCAGTTATCAACTATGACAAATGTGTTGACTGCGGAGCATGCATCGACGAGTGCCCATCTTCGGCAATTGTTGAGTGATTAAGCTCAATATACGAAAAATTTTATGGCAGTGACCCTGCCGTCTTTTTTCTTTTTAAACTCATGACTAGCATGGTTCTTTGAAAAGGTGAATTTGGGCCGCAAGTTCTTAAAAAAATTAAGATTTACGCCCAGTATGGTTTCTTAACAAATTTGTATGCCATTACCACGGCGGTAGCGGCTTCTCCGCACGCAGTGATGATCTGTTTGTATTTTCCAGGATAGTCAATGGCATCTCCGCAGGCGAATATTCCGTTGCGGTTTGTGGACATGTCGAAATTGACCTTTACTAACCCATCTGGTGTTAGATCAAGGCTCCATTTCTTTAGATCGTCCAAGTTTGCATTTATACCGATATTGATAACGGCCAGATCGGTAGGGATATCCATGATCTTACCATTTTGAGATATTGTGACACTCTCGATGTGGTCCTTTCCGTTGAAAGAGATGACATTTGCATCCATGATCTTCCTTACATTGCTGTTCTTGAGATTTTCGACATTTACCTCATCCGCTCTGAATTCGGATTTGCGGTGTATAATGGTAGTATCTGTTACAGAGTCCGCTATCAGTGCCATTTCTATTGCACTGTTACCCCCACCGAACATCACTACACTCTTTCCGACAAGTTCTTCTTTCTGCGGAAGTATGTATGTCACTCCCTTGTCGGTAAGTTCCTTTTCACCAGGTACGTCCATTTTCTTGGGGTCAAAGCATCCCATTCCGATGGCAACTACAACAGATTTTGCATGATATGTGTTCTTTGTGGTCACGACAAGTAATTCTTCGTCACCGTCGTTGATCTCCAGTACTTTCTCATATTCTTTGACATTGCACTCCATTGATTCGGCCTGTGCGTACATCTTATCAGCGAGTTTACGTGCTTGGACCGTTTCGAATGCAGGATAGTTGTGGATACCTTTTTCCGGATAAAGTGCTGTGAGCTGCCCGCCTACGCGACCAGACTCTAAAACCAAGGTGTTCATCATCTTCGATCTTGCATATATCCCTGCTGTCAATCCGGCTGGGCCGGCTCCGATGATGACTATGTCGTAACACATGTTGCACGGGCTTATTGTTTTTTGATATAAAATTGTGTTCCTGGAAATATGCAAAAAAATGGTGCTTTCTGTTACTGTGATTAAGATTTTATATGCAATTCGAAGTAAATTTACGAATTACGTATTATTATTGAGTAGTTTTGTAATTTATTTAAATTTTAAGATTTTCAAGCAACCTATAAATATTGATATTGTATGCTGGACTTGTTAATTATGCAGACTGATGTTATGGAATTCGTATTGCTGGTAGTGGTCATGGCAATTTATCTGGGAGCTATCGCTTTCATAAACAAGGACAAGACCGACGAGTATAATTGATACTATTGCCGTCCGATAGGGTTTTAATCACTTACTAAAGGTAACTGTCATATAGTGGTACTAACATTTGGTTAGTAGGTAATAAAATGACATCAATACCTGCAAAAGTTACAGATCTTATGAAAAAAGAAGGGACCGTAAAAGTATTGGTAACTTCTTCTAAAGCGGGAGTTCCCCACGCAATTGCCGCGGGGGCAATAATGTCTCCTTCGCCAGATAAGCTTGTGTTTGGAGAGGTACTTTCAAAGGTCTCTACGAAGAATCTTGCGGAGAATGATAAGGCTGCATTCCTGATTGTCAATGGCATGGAGTCGTATGAGATCGGCTGTAAGGTAAAAGCAAAGCTTACAAGCGGTCCTGAGCTCGACGGCATGAATAAAGCACTCGAGGCGTTCCACCTTAAAGCTAGCGCATTATGGGTTTTCGATGTGCAGAGCGTCTATGAACAGGGCGCAAATCCGAATGCCGGAAAGAAGCTCGCGTAAATCTCATTTTTAAACTATTTCCAAATATTTTATCATTGAAGTTTTAATTATCAGAATGTCATATTCGGGTGATAATATGACCGAACTCATACCTCTCTTGATGGACATGCTCAAGCGTCCAGAAACACACAAGGTGCTGTCCACAGTATCGCCTGAGGGCAAACCTCATTCCGTGATATGTGGCAGTTTGATTGTCACCGATCCATGCACTATTATGGTTGGTCAGGTGTATATGCATCAGACATCCGTCAATATAACAGCTAATCGTGATGTCGAGTTCCTTGTTTGGTCGGGGGCACAGGCGTATTCCATTCAAGCTACGCTCAGTTCCATTCTTACTGAGGGTCCAGAGATGGAAAAGATGGAACAGCTTCTTGGAAAGATGAATATGAAGCCACTCTCTGTCTTTGTCTTTACAGTGAACTCTGCGTACGATGAAGGGATAACGCCAAAGGCGGGAACAAAGGTACTTTGATGTTGGAGAAACAAAGGTCCAGGAACAATATGATAATGTTGTCCGGGGGGATACTGGCGACAATCGGATTGATCGCCATATTTATGGATTATAAAGTGGCAGGGATCTGTATTCTTGTTTTAGGTGTCGCAGTGTTGATGATATCCTATTCCGTGTCCACTTTCTTTTTCAGAATGGATATGAAGGAAACTTTCGAGAATACAAAGAAGAAAGATGATAAATAAGTGGTTTGGGAGTTGGACAAAGTCCAAACTCAGAATCTTCTGCGCCTGTCGCCGTGATCTTCTGGCTGGTGCTTCTTAAAGCAATCCTTGCAGTAGACTGGACGTCCCTGTGTGGGTTTAAAAGGTACTTCGCATTCCTGTCCGCAGTCGGAGCAGGTAGCTTTGAAAAATTCTTTGGGTTGATCCCTGTTGCTGCTACCGCTGCTGCTGTTCCTATATCCACCGCTTCCGCTTCCGTAGGCCATTTCTATTCCTCTATTATTTTATTGGTATTCCCAATATTCTGCCTAAACCAATCTAATGGATTCGGAGCAATATCTTGAATGCCTGTATTCTGGACAAGCGACTTAGTTTAAAAAGATTGCGGTACGACAAAGAGAAAGTGAATTTTTTAAATTTGGAGTAGGTTAAGAGGTTTTGTCTATCTGGCTCAAACATCTGATCTAGTTTCTAACGCTTTTTTCAGTTGGGAGACCTCTTCATTAGAGAGTGTAATGCCCTTCCCCATCTTTGTTCCGTCGGGAGACCATTCTCTGATATCGTATTTGGGTTCTCTGTCGTTCCAGCTAATAAGGTTGAGTTCTTTGGTCCATCCTTTAGATGATTCGGAGAGGACGGCGATCCTCTCGACGACCTCGTACTTGAATTCGACTGCCATGTTGCCATGCTCCTGCTGGACCAAATGTATGTCATTATTATATTTAAATAAAATTAGGAAGTAAATACAGTTCTTCGGAGGCTGCCCTGAATACGCAAAGATATTTTAACCCATCGATAAAATATACAACTGCCAATAAAAAATATTGGTTCTGGGTCATTTAAAATTAGTTGTTTCTACGAATAATATATATAACGCAAAAGTACGTACGGAGCCTATGTCATTCTTTGACAATCCCAAAAATTTCGGAACCGCAATGTTACTTGCGGGTTTGATAGCAGCGCTTGTATCGTTGATCGGAATAATATCAGAAGCTTTGTCCTCTGATGTAAGTGTAGGTCTTATAATCGTTGCGGTAGGAGCTTTGATATACGGTCTGATGATCGCAGCAATAGGACAGAAGATACGTGTAGGTGAGATATCCCAGAAGATCAAAATTCTTGGTAGTTTCATCGCCGTGGTCGGAGCAGGATTCATCGTTAAAGGATTCTTCTCAATGATTGGAGAGACCGTTGACAATGCTGATGATCTCGGTATCGCGGTTGTTGGATTCTTTGTTGCGTTGATTCTCGGTATAATTGCAATCTATATATCAAGGACCATAACAGACGGACAGACAACAACAATGGACAGAGTATTCTGGATTGTTCTTCTCGTCATATTCGTCATAATGATAATTGCAAGCCTTGTTGGAATATTCTCTATTTTAGATGGCGGAGCTATCGGAATATTGAATGCCGTTGCCAGCATTTGTAACGTAGTCGTATACGCTTCTTTGTTGGTTGTTCTTCTTTCTGACGATGTCAAGAAAGAGCTTGGAATGGCTTAAACAACTATCAAAATCTAAACTTTTTTCATTTTTTTTACTATTTTTTCGATGCTACAATCAAATAATATGGCAACAGTTCCAGATTAAGTTAATGAAGATCATTTGTCAAAAATCAAAGGTTCAAATAACCATCCACAATGATTATAACTACGTAGGCATTACATTCATTGTCAGGTTATTTGCTTGACAGTTGGATGAACCAAAAAATGGTCTATTGCATTGTTGACAGGTGTGCATGATATGGATCTGCTCGTACTTGCCATTATTATTTCGATGATTTTGTTAGTTTCCTTATCTGCTATGTTCTCGGCATCGGAGATCGCGTATTCAAGCTTGAATCAGATAAGATTAAAGAACATGGTAGCAGAAGGTGTCAAGAAGGCTGATGTGGCACTTGATAATTGGGAGCATTTCGATAAGATCCTCACAACAGTTCTAGTGGGTAATAACATTGTGAATATTGCTGCTTCCACGCTTTGTACAATGTTATTTGTGGCTCTATTTGGTGATGCATATGGTGTCCTGTTGGCTACGGCTTTCATGATCACAGTGTTATTGATATTTGGAGAGATAACGCCTAAAACACTTGCAAAAAGAAATCCTGAGAAATTTGCGATTAAGATCGCTAACATCATAAAGTTTACAGCTGTGGTCCTTTCACCAATGATATGGGCTTTCCTTGCGATAACTCGCTCTATGACTAAAAGGGGAGAAAAAAAGGATTCGCCAACACTTACCGAAGATGAGCTATATTTCATGATAGACGAGATCCAGGAGGAAGGAACCATTGAGAAGAGAGAGAGCGATCTTATCAAGTCTGCCATTCTCTTTGATGACATCATGGTCTCAGAGATATACACTCCGAGGGTAGACATTACGGCAGTGGACATCAGGACCGATGTCGAGGACATGAGGCGTCTTTTCATCGAATCTGAATATTCCAGGATACCTGTTTTTGATACGACGATCGATCGTATAATCGGGGTAGTGTATTCAAAGGACTTCTACTCTAGATACGTAAATGGTAAAGAATTCAAGCTGACGGACGTAATAAGACCTGTAAGATTTGTTCCGGAGAGCATGAGCATCGCGACCCTTTTGAACGATCTGCAGAGAAGCAAGCTTCATATGGCCGTTGTTCTGGATAACTATGGTGGCACTATGGGTATTGTCTGTTTAGAGGATATCCTTGAGGAGCTTGTCGGAGAGATATGGGACGAGAACGATGAGGTCAAGATACCTGTAACCAAGATGAATGATGGTTCGTATACGGTACTCGGTGAGGCCAATATGATCGATGCCATGCGTGAGATGGGATTGGAATTCAAACCTGAAGAAGGATTCTCAGGTAGTGTCAGTGGATTCATTCATCACAATTTGCAGAAGATACCTCATAAGGGAGATTCCATTGAATTAGACAATGTTACGATAGTGGTCAGCACCATGAAAAGTCGCAGGATAAAGGAAGCAAGGTTCATTCCGCGCAATTCGTTGGGCCGGATTGGTTCTGCTTGAATGTGGATAAGAATTCAATCAGATTCCTTGTTGCTATCTCTTTCTTTGCTGGATGAGAGGTAACCTTTCCTGTGATCGAGATGACATCTCCATGGTGTGCCATTGCGAATTCGCCTTGTACGGCCTTTTGCTTGTCCAGTCTAAGGTAGAACACGCACTCATCATCGATACGGTCGTCAATGTCAGCGATAACGGCCTCTATCAAAGTTGTTGGTAATTTGGAGAACAGCAAGATGAATTCCTTCTGTTTCTTGAGTTCTTCCTGCATGATGATCAAATGGTTGCCGTGTTCGCCATCGCATACCTCCACATCGAATTCGTCGTTGCCTATCAGGTTTGTCATGGTCTCGTGTATCAGATCTTCATTCTCAGTGGAGTAACAAAAGGTCTGTACTCTTAACCAGTGGAAGTTGCCTTGCATGATATCATGTATCCTGTTTCTCTTTTAAAACGATGTTTCTGGGTACTAGAGCTGCTATTGTTTCTGGATCTGCGGAGGAAAGCGTTATAACGTTTCTTCCCATCAGTTTGAACGATATCCCGCGTTCGTATCCGTGGCAGATATAGTTCTTGTACTTAACATTCTTCGATCCCCATCCACTGTAGTTTCTTATGACGTCAATATCGCCGGTTTTGTGGTCTATGACTTCGGTAAATTTCACTACCCTTTTTTTGACATATTTTATTGTTATCGTACTGTCATCAATGATGATATGAAGTCTCAGAAGGTAGAATAACAAAATAACAGCGGCGAATACGATGGTTGCAATGTAGAACATCCACATTTCCGTTCCGATGTTCATTTGAGTGCAAATGAGGATGAATATGTCGGATGCGATCAGTATTAGTAGAAGCATTTGGAATGCTATCTTCGATATCAGGAATTCGGTTTCCTCATATGCTGCCATGCAATCCTGGATGATGTAGGTGGTTATCTGTGTTTCGTTAATAGATGCTTTATGGCTAGTGTTCGAAGACACATTAAAGGTAAGGTTTATATTGTACATCCTTATTCGAGGGATAACTGAGGGCCCATAGCTTAGACCGGCTGGAGCGCCCGGCTGATAACCGGGAGGTCGTGCGTTCAAATCGCATTGGGCCCACTCATTTTGTTACCCAGATGTTCGTTTTTTTAACTGAATAGATTTCTTCATTGTTTTTGTTATATTTGGTTTTTATTATGCAATCTTTATTTCTCTTTTAAAGTTAACATGTTAACAATATTACTATATTTTTAATATATCTGGATGTATGATTTTTATTAGAATTAATTTGTTAACTTTGAGTTAACTTTTGAAACATTTTTGTTAACTTACATCTTCTTTTTGTTAATTTTCTTTTAATTTAGTATCGTATCTAATAGATATGAAATAGAATACCCTAATTATTTATTAAACTCGAGATCAAAAATAATTTACACTGTGCTGTGATTTTTTAGATTTAGTTGATAGGTAAATCCAATTAAAAAAGTAATTTTTTTTTGAGATAGAGATTTTGAAAGCAATCAAAATAGCATCATTTTATTTTTGTATTAGCTTATTTTTACGAAGGGGTTAATATTCTTCCATATGCGGTGCAAATATGTTCTTTTTTACAATCACATTTCCAAATATGTATTTCTGAAAATATTTTTTCGGGAGATGTTATTTCAAATTCTATTTTATTTTTACGATGTGAATATGGACAACTGAATTCTACGTTCAGAATTACTCCCAGTTCTTCAGTTTGCGATTCGTTATTGTTTGTAGATTTTAATGATGGTTTTAGATCATAAGGTAATTTACAATGATTAGCGACAATCAAAGAAATGGTTTCCGATATTTTAAGAAATTTTATATCTTCTTTTACAAGTGCATTATGTAAATCGTTGTGGTCTCTAATCAGTAATGAAAATTTTTTTATTGTGTCTGTGTAGACTAGTGTGGGTACTTGATAAATTATTACAGTAGGTTTTGGTTTTTTTACAAGAATGCCTTTTTGTTCTAATGATTTAAAAGCTTCTTTCATTTTCTTATATTTATGTGTTGGTATTGATTGAAGGAGATCATTTTCTGAAATTTCTTTTCCACCTCCAATTCCTGCAGAGACCAATCTGCGGAAGACTAGCCACTCATAGTTACTATATTTGGTGAGGCAATCTATTTCCCCATTCGTGATGTCTGGCCACCATTTTCTTATCTCGAGCATTCAATAACATTATATATTTTACTTATATATAGATATCTCATTACAATGAGTTGTCTAATCACAATGACTAAATATAGTATATGTGATATTAGCGGTGCAGAGGCAACAGAAATGAGGACCCCTCAAGAGATAGTAATGACTATCGCATATTCATTGAAAGATGGGAAGAAGGGAGATGAATATTCGGTAGCAGACATATCGAAAAGTACACAACTTCACTACATGACGACAAGCGATTACTTGAGTCTTATAGAGTATATCCAAGAGAATATACCAAAAATAAATAAAATTGATTCAAGGGGCAAAGCTAGAATCGTCATAATAAATGAAATGGAATCAGACTATTCTCAAAAGGAGAAAATAATGCTAACTATGTTTGATAAGGCGGCATTCAGTAAAGATTCGGCACTTGTTATAAAAAATGCAGAAGACTGCATAGATGCCGCCATATCTGAAAAATTAGTACTTGAGTCCATAAAGGGAAGATATTACCTTACAACTAACGGCATAATGGAAGCTGCGAAATTTGCGGAAAAGAGAGCAGAAAAAATGATGGATTTGAGTGTAAAATCTAAAAAAGAATGCCTAAATTATGAATTAGAAGATAAAGAAGAAGTGTGGCATAAGTGCAATGACTGTTTAGAAAATGGCTACAAACAAACAGGAATTACAGATACAATACGCTGTCTTCCATCTTCTCTTGCAGCTTAATAGTGGGGGATTAGGATGGAAAATATAGAAGAAAAAAAACAACAAATAAAGAAGGGAAGATCTCAGTCGTTCTCTAAGGTATATGCAACCAATGTATTAGTCTCGGAAACTGACTCAGATGTCAGATTGTATGGATTTAATGAAATTCTAAATATAGACGATACAGAAAAAGTAGCGATAAGCGATGGAGAATTGATATTAACATTCTCTGCGACAATTCTCCTTTACGAACAATTGAAAAAGATAGTAGAAAAATGGAATGAAACAGATAAGAAAGTGGAAATTTCAGAAGTTAGAAGAGCAACATTAGAGAATTTATTGAAAGATTTCTGAACTATATCTTAAACCCTTTAAAATTCGTAATTATTTTATTTCTTCTTGTTGATTCTGTTAAAGGTCTGAGAGAAGAACAGAGTATAAGATTTCTCTGCTCATCAATTCTATTGGTCATAATAATTTTTATTTAGGATTGTATGGCTGATCTCCAGACGAATCAGGATGTTTTCGACGTTAGTCATCAGGAGTTCGAAATTCTGTCACTTTTCTTTGATAGCTTTAGATAGCTAATATTTAAAATGGATGTCGTCGAAAGGGATTCTAGATCTAGTTTGTAAAATAGCAAAATTTCTAAAGAATCGTAACAATCCTAATGCAATCGGACATTCTTCCTTTGTGCGGTCGTCCGCTATATGGATTTAATCCAATATTATGCCCATCTCTGGAGATAGATATACATTGATATTTTTGGGAGGATTCTTCTTTTCGTAGGCAGTCTCTTTTCTCCGGATATAATGTTATCGTTTCCTCATCGTATTATTTCGGTTCTCATTTAAACTATGTCCTATTTCTTAGGTCATGCGATATTATCGGCCCGGCCGGAATATACGACGCACACATGATGCGCATGCGCGCAGTGGCTTCTCTGCATATATGCCGATAATATCTGGGCATTATCGCTGTTTTATCGGTGTGATATCGGGGGTTTATCGACCTTAAAATGGGTCTTAATTCAGGTGGTTTCTTGTATCTTTTGATCCTGTTTCGACAGGTTGATGGCATCGTTCACGGCGTTCTCTATATCTTCAGAACTGCTTTCCTCTATCTCGGCCTTCTTAGGCAGCTGGTATCTGAAGGATATCCCTTTGAACAATGATTCTAGGTCTTGATCTCTGATTAGATCCAATTTCTCCGGCGGTAGGTATTTCCAAAGGACAGCAGCGATCTTTATCGAATCGGCCACTATATCCGGTTTGGAACGTCCGTCCACAATGTGGATGAAGTCGATTATAACGATCGTCTCCGACGGCAGAAGATAAGCCCTCGTCTTGGCCGGTTCTTTATGTTCGATATCTTGAGAGTGCTCTGTCTCTTTGTCGTGTGCATTGTTCTTGGGATCCTCTGATCTTGTGGCCATATCAATGTCCTCATAATTGGTTTAGATCGTTACCGCCATGCGGTTTAGTTGTATCGATGATCGACATAACGGTAATTGTGGTCGTTTTGATCATAATATACCTATACAATATCGTGATTGATTTTTGATTTATAATCTATATGAAATCTTAGATTTTCTTTTAAAATTTGGTTGTCGGCGGATATACCGTGTATAGGTGCATGTACGCGTAATGTAGGAAAGTTTCGTTTTTCGAAACATATACGCAACTTTTATGAAACTTTTTTAAGAGTCCCAATATCATTTAAGCATCAGATATTTTGATATGCTGGGTATCTTTTTGTTTTTCCCATCTCAAATTAAAAGAATAACTATCAACGAAACTTAATTGAACATGAAAATTAGGATATATTGACATCCATTTATGATAACAGATCTCTGATTCTGTTAGCGACATACATTTAGAATATGATTCGAAATGTCGGTCGGCGATTATATCACGTATGGGCGCATATACGTGTAATATAGGAAGTGTCGAAAAATCGACATTTTCCGACATTTTATCGACATTTTTATGTTGATTGATTTAAACACGTGGTTTAGTAAAAATACTATGCTGGGTATGATGTTAATAATCTTTATTCTTTATTAATTTCATTGTTTGAACCGAGATAAATTCGCTATCGTACATAAATTAATTAAATTGCTTCTGGGTATTTATGATTTTAATCATATTCATATTTTTAAAATTATCAATGACAGGATTGGATTCGAATAAAAATATTGGATTAAGTTTCATTACATTAATAATTCCCTAAAAATTCTTGCTATATTTTTTCAGTATGGTAATCAGAATTAGTCACATTTAATGTCTTTAACATGAGGGATTTCTCCATCATAAATACAAGGCGTAGGATAGGGATACTCTAAATCATCTATTTCTGTTCTAAATATTATGTATTCACTTAATGCATAAATTGCAAAATTTCTTACAGTTGTGTTGTCAGTATTTCCAAATAAAGGCAGGTCGAACGATCCATCATAAGCATATTCACACATTACAAAAATCTCTGTTAAAAATCCGTCTGGAATTCTAATCTGAATACTACATCCTGAACAAACATCTAATTTAGCCCGTTCACACATTTTCTCGATGTATAATCTTAAGTCGTGGCCTGGTCCTCCGCAATACTCTATATTAAACTTATCATTTAAAAATCTTAAAGCACATAAGAAAAAGTCAGGAACATTTGAGAACATACCCCTATCTTCGATGTACCGCTCAATCCACGCAACATATGAAGCGGGAACCGTAAATGCCCGTTTAACGGTTTTTGTGGAATTACGCATAATCTGAAATCTCTTTTTCAGATATTATACCATCTAAAAAAATGTTTATAAATTGTCTATTTAGACGAAATTATTTTATACAATATTGTCGCTTTAGACAATTATGGAAGATAAACGGATTTGTCCGAAATTTACTGAAAAAGAGATGTTGCAAATCGACACTATGGTTAAATCAGGATATGGTCGGTGTCGTACAGATTTTGTTCGTAAAGCAACTATTATTTTTATTGAAAAAACGACTGAAAATACAGTTTCTTTAAAAAAGGAGAAGGGAGCCTAAATTCATATAACATTTAGACCAAAAAAGTCTGTTAAATGAGATAGCCAGATATAAATAAAAAATACAACAAAAACTAGATTGAAATTAGTAGGAGATAAATAAATGAAACCATCACAAGTTGATACAGTCATTAGTACCTGGTTAAATCTGGGTGTAGCCAATAATTGTTCTATATCCACACTTAGTAGAGTAACTCCAGTGGATATTGCAGTATATTGCACTAAGAATAACCACCCAATGAAACCGAACAAGGCCATGAAGATCCTAAGGGAGTTGGGATTCGATGTCCTTAATGATAGGATTTTCGGGAATGACTCGGATTTCGAGGAACGTCTGATCAAGACTATCAGGATGTTCGGTACTGATGCACAAATAAACCATTATTTAGAAGGAAGTGAAAAAAATGATAGTTGAAAACATAGTAAGTTCAGAATCTGAAAAAATCTGTAATGAAAAAGAGAGGACAAAAATCGTTAATCTAAAGATAGACCAATCCAAAGTAAAGATGTTCATAGCGATAATGGATGGATTCAGCAAGTGTCACAATGTGAGTTTTGACGATACTATTCGGAATGAGAAAGTAGCAAACGAGATTGAGAAAGAGATAGAGGTCCTCGTCTCCAAATATTCAGTTGTTAGGAAGATGGATCCCAAGATTATACCGCAATTCATTGAACAGATCTATCCGGATCTCAAAGAGAAGATCATATCGATATCTGTTAAAGAAGAATCTGTTGGAACAGGTTGGTGATATTATGGCAAAGATAGAGATAGAGATACCCGACGATATGCTGGCACAGGCTAAATGGTATGTGGAGAACATGGACGATTATTACGATGATTTGAACGATTTCTTCATGACGGCCATAGAGAGCAATTTGGACATGTGCAACGACGAGACGATAGCGGTCAAAAAACCGTTCAAGAACTGTTTCTACGTTAGAGGAATGGTGGGAATATGATCGCTGGAGATCAGGCCTTAGATACTCTTTTTGAAGAGAGGATCAACAGGATCATGGACGAGACGGATCTCGATATGGAAGATTCGGACGAGAGGACAGAGATAGTGAAAAGATTGGCCAATAAACTTTTAACAAAATGTCAGCCAGATGCAGCCCCGGGAACATGGGGGGCCGATCAATTCTATCAGTTCATGGAGGAAGAGGTCGGTAATATGGCCTATCACGTTCTTGGCAGTTTGTACGAATCATTATGTTGGCATTTGGTCGCCGAATACGATGATGGACGCGAGGATAATGAACCGTTCCACGATATGGCCATAATGATACGCGTTCCGAACGTCGAACAGTGCCGCAGGATGTTCTAAGGATAAGGGAAAGGGGTGTCGATAGATGGAAGGCAAGAAGAATGGAGGTCTGAAGGTAATATCGGCAAAGGTCCCGGTAAGAACATACGATGAGTTGGAAAAAACGGCCGCAGCCCTGGAGATCAACAAGAACGAATTGATCAACAGGGCTGTCAGGCTCTACTTGATGTCATGCTCACAAGCGATCGAGGCGGTCAAACCAATTAACACGAGGAAGTTATGACAGAATACTTTACGAACCCTAAGGATAAATTCTTTTTCGAGAAAGTAAACCCGTTAAGATACACCCAGTCATACAACGGTTCGTTTACTCCCGATGGCAAGATAATAAGACTTAGGCCAATGCTAGTTCATGTTAGATCGGACGATTCTTATTTTTGGGCACCGTGTGAAGGGTGCGGAAAGGAAGGAAGAGACCTAAAGAGGATCGTCAAAGCGAACGGTTCAAGGATCCAATATCTTTGTTCCGAGTGCAGGATCAAGGGGAGAGGGAATCAATGATCCATCCGTCCGATGGGAGGGCGGTCTACGAGTTCGAAGAAGTGGACGGCATCGTTAATTTTGTAGAATCGCAAACGATATCGTGCGAACATACGCCGATAAGTAGAATACCGAAAGATAGAACGGACGTATGGGATTATTATTCTGCACACTGTTGGAAATTGCCGGCAAAGATCAATCCGCATCAAGATTGGAGTGGCATTTACATCAACCATGAGAATCCAGAAATGATACTTGGGTGGATCTCCGAAATAACAGGAAAGATCCTAAGGTTATTGGATAGAAGCATGTATTTCAAGGACGAAAGGCACCCTGCCCTTATCGTCAATTTCATTTTCAATACTTATCTCAAGGATGCTTTCGATTATGCGCCTCGCATAATCCTCACCGGCGGAACGGATTCGGGAAAATCCAGATTGCTAGAGATATTAGGGGAATTGAGTTATCACGGATTCCTCATTGTCAGGCCGACATTCGCCATAATGTTCAGAATGATTGATGCCTATAATACGACCCCAATAATCGACGAGGCCCAGAGATTGAGGGAAGATGCACGCAGGGATCTTGAGGACATATTTCTAAGCGGAACGCAAAAGGATGCAATGATACCTAGATGCAATAACAATTCATTGAAACCTGAGACTTTCAAGGTATATTCTCCGCTAGTAATGAGCAATAAAGCAGGAACATTTACAGCTGAGGATATCGAAAATAGGGGATTCAGGATCAATCTGATACCAAATAGGATCAAAAAAATAGATCCCCTTCTGGATAAGGACGGATTCTTGGAGATCCGTACTGAACTGTACTCATTGCGTGCACTCTACAAGATGCATCCGGAATGTTTCGGATTGAAGGATCTTATAAAAGAGGCGATACACGAACTTACAGAGACCGATGATCAGGGGAACATGATCACAGATTTCATAAGGACCGATGGGGAAAGAGGCCGTCTAAAAAACAGATCGTTGCAGATAGCCATAACATATTACACCCTTTCAAAATTAACAGGCACGGAATCCGATATACTTTCATTGCTGACAGAGGAAGACAGGAACAACATGGAAAGGAACAAGGATACCAAAGAAGGTGCGGTATTCCGTGCGTACATCCAATGCTGTAAGGACAAATCAGAAGATTATCCCCTTTACGGATATCTTGATATCATGACGTCCGTCAGCTCCAAAGAGATCCAAGAAAAATACAATTTGAATCTCTTGGAATCCGGAAATCAAAAGACCACTTTGGACCAGATAACCGCCAATAGCGTGTCCAGGACAATGAAGGACATAAGCCTTGAGATGTCCTATGATGCTGGAAAGGGAAGAGGTGGCCACAGGAACGGTGTCAAGATCGTCAAAAATCTTGACGAATACATCTACATGAACGAGGACCGTTACGCCACCGAGATAGAATCTGAAATTTTAAGGGATCTCCACAGTAGAAGATCATTGAAAAAGTTAACTTCAAAGTTAACAGATAATGAGAAGTTAGCCGAAAGTTAACATATTGAACAAAATACAATCCAGATGTGTTAAAAATACGATAAAATGGTAACTTGTTAACTTTTACAGAGGGGAGAGAAAGAATGACCAGTAGAAAGCCTTCGGACACGGCAGAGATCAAGGATTACAATGTCGATCTTCGCAGGGTAAGATTAGGTGCTAGGCCATTCAAAGCAGGGATACGCTATTATGAAGTAAAGAAACAGGCATATCTTACAGACACTACGATCGAAGAGAATGTCAGGAAGCTTTACTATTTTGCCGATGTATTCAAGGACCTCAAAGCTCAGGGATTGGCCAAGACCACTGATCCCAGACACATAGGGGAATCAGAGATCGAGGCGTTCATGATTTTCATGAAGAAGAGAAAATTACAGAACTCGACCAAGAAAAAATACATGAGCATGTTGGATAGTTATTTGGGATTCTGGGAGAATCATATAATCCTGAACATGAAGAAACAGAACAAGTTCGTTTCAATGTCTAAAGGGGGATCTCACATACCAACATACATCGATGAGGACGATCTTCGTACGATTTTCGGGCATATTGAGAATTATCCAGGATATAACGGAATTATAATTCGTGGATTTTTTTCATTGATCTTCGGTATCGCCGGAAGGCCTAAGGAGATTATAGGGGCGTTGACATCGGATATGGAGATAGAGAATGAGCAGTTTTATATTAGGCATCCTAAGGGAGAAGATTCATGGGGAATGCGTGAATGGATCTCCATTACAAGGAAGGACATGATACCAAAATTGGAAAGGTTTTTGGAAGAAAGGAAGGCCCATCTTGAGAGTATAGGATGTCAATCTGATTTCTTGTTTGTTAATCCAAGGACAGGTCAGCCATTTTCACTTAAGACCATAAGAGTGATAAAAGAGAATATTGAGAATGAACTGGATATAGATTTTAAACTCAAGGAATTCAGATCCTCATATGCTACTATTACGTACAAGCATAACAAGGGAATGAAGGATGCGATCAGTAAGCAGCTTAGACATCTTCAGCCAAGTACAACCGATAAATATTACATAGCCTACGAGAGGAAGCAAGCATCAAAAGAATTATCGGATGAATGGAAAAAATCTAAAATAGAATAATTGTAACCCATCAAATTAGGTTATTTATGTTACTGTTTGGGCTATATTAAATAATTGAAATGACGATTGGAATGAGATTTCAATATGACAGATGATATCGATTTTACCAGTTATTTTAAAAGGCCTTTAGAGTCAATTACTGATTCAGATGTCTCTGAATTTGTAAATAATTTTTCGGAAGGTCTTAATATCGAATACAAATCTATTGAAATATTAAAAAAGCCCTCAGAATTGTCCAATACAATTTCTGCATTCGCAAATTCTTCTGGAGGGATGTTATTTATTGGTGTTTCAGAGCCTGGTGAAGGTAATGATAAAAAAGAAAGAAAAATCGAATATACTAGTAACAAGACGCATAGTAAAGATTGGCTTTCTCAAAGTATTGTTGACAAGGTACAGCCAATTGTTAGAGGCATCAGAGTTTTACAGATATTTGACGTTAGTAAAGAAAAATGGTTTTTTTTGATATGTGTACCAAAAAGTGAAAATATACCACACATGACAAATAATAGGTATTACCATAGAATTGAAGCAAGATCAGTACCAATGGAACACTATCATGTTTCAAATTGTTTTAATATGGTACAAAAACCAGTATTAATACCTTGTTTTTCTGTTAATAAAAAAGATAATGGTGATATGGAAGTAACATTTAAAATTTCAAATGAAGGAAAAGCCATTTGTAAATGGCCATTTGCAAAAGTTGAATTTTTTGGTACTTTAATACATACTAATTCGTTGACTAAGTTTAATAATGAATTTGGGTTGAGAGCTGATAGAAATCCACCATATATGCAATTATGTACGGGTAATATGGTTTTGTACCCTGAAACAACTCAAGACGAGTTTAGAATTACGCTTTTTAAATCATCGTACGTGCTTGTAAGAACAACATTAGCTGGTGAAAATTCGCCTTCTAAAGTTTATTTTTCATGTATTGATTCGATGCGCATTCCATTTGGTAAAGGACTTATTTCGGTCGAACAGCCTAGACTAAAAATATTTCAAATATATGATGTAAAAGAATTAGAAAAGGAATATGGACTTTTATCTAAAGATTCAAAAACAATAGATTCATTTTGTGAAATTTATTTTACTGGTACCATTCAAAGTAATTTATTTGCGGATTTGTCAACTGAAAAGAAAGAATTACTCAAAAAGATGATGCTAGATCAATTTGGTATAAAAAAATAATTTTAATTTTATCTGTTTTCATTATATATTTTAAAAAAGTTGTTTTGATTGTTTAACTTAAATAATGTATAAATTTGATTAATAATAAGTTTTTTTTTGATTATTGGATTAATTTTAAAAGATAGTTATTAGAGTTATTTTTTTTCTATCTGGCTTTTGTTTTGTTCAATGTGCATTGGGCCCACCATTCCCAACTGGATAACTTCATTTTTGACGGTTTGGTGGCAGTGATTTGCAGCTGACTTTTCGATATTAAATTCAGATTTAAACTGGAAGAGTTTGATCCTTAAGGACAACGACGAAAGCAAGTGTGTTGTATGAGCCGATCTTTTGTTTTTTTGACAATGGGCCTGCAATACATTG
The DNA here is from genome assembly GCA_019262145.1 of Candidatus Methanogranum gryphiswaldense. Taxonomy (NCBI): domain Archaea; kingdom Methanobacteriati; phylum Thermoplasmatota; class Thermoplasmata; order Methanomassiliicoccales; family Methanomassiliicoccaceae; genus Candidatus Methanogranum; species Candidatus Methanogranum gryphiswaldense. Next base: position 587,892 of record CP076745.1, read on the forward strand.
CTTTTCTAATGTCATTATTGTCATAAAATCAGTTTTAATGTTAAATTCGATCACATCTTAATAAAGGTTCATTTATTATGATTATTTCAGCTAGTTGATCCATCATAAAATAAAGAACCATCTTTAAAGAATTCGCACTAAAACAATAATGCATTTCAATCAGGTTCAAGATATCATTCATTGATTATTCAGAACCAGTCAAGGAAATAGTTCATTCTTTTTTCTTTCATCGTCTTTATCGTTATTCTCTTTTTTTGTGAGTGTCAGAGAAGTATCGCATCCAGTCATTTTGACATCAGAAATGAAGTAACCTTGTTTAATGTAATCATTGGCAGCAGACATCAATTGGTCCTTTGATCCGTATGCCCTTACATTCTTCTTTCTTCCCAAAATATTTTTTTTCGGCTCGACCAATGTAAGTAAATAATCCGCCATAGGTGTCCTCCTCACTTTTTGAAGTTGCCCATCTACGTCAAGTGTCGTTGAACCGTTTCATTACGATAGCTACGTCATATATAAATGTGACTTCATCAAATAAGTCGTTAATTAATCAAAAAGTTGGATGGTGGTCATAAAATATGATTTATGTTACATATGAGTGAATATGTAAATTATCAGTCATGACAGTTACTTCTTCTGATATTTTCCATCTTTTTTATGCGGGACCACGCGTGAACCTTCGTTATTTTTCTTCAAGGTTTTGACATGATCCTCGGCTTCAGCTTTTGTTTTGAAAAGTTTTGTTGCCCTTGAAGCGCCTTCCGCCTTTATTTGCCACATTCCGTCATCAGAACGTTTTGTTATGTGCCATATTTTGGGTCCTTTGGTATCGTTCATTTTGTCCTCAAAGTAGGTTGGTGTTTAGAATCGTTGTCTTAGTTAATAAGTAAGTGGTTTAGATGACGGCAGATATAACCTCAATATAGGGTCATCATTTATTTCTGGTCTTTTACAAGAATGAGATGCCATCCGAAGTCCGTTTTGACAGGTCCAACGAGATCTCCTTTTTTTGCATTGAAAGCTGCGGTCTCAAAAGGTGCGACCATCTGTCCGCGGCCGAACCATCCCAGATCCCCACCTTTTTTACCTGAAGGGCATTTTGATTTGCTCTTTGCCAGATCCTCAAATTTGGCACCGCCTTCAATTTGTGTTTTTAGGTCTTTAGCTTCTTTTTCAGTTGCCACGAGTATGTGTGCGCAATTAACCTGTTTTACCATAGCAGGCGTACGGCATCATTATCATAAAATGTTTATGCTGAGCAAGGTTGAACGGAGTAAAATTTTCAACCGTAGATTTTTACATACAAACTTTGCTTGTATATTGTTGGAGAGTGCAAATGGGAGAGATGTCAGAAGATAGGATACGGAGTTTCATAACAAATCCAAATGCCTTATCGATCACTGGTCCGAGAAGGGTGTCCAAAAGCGATTTGATCGATCTGGTACGTGATGTTCTGTGTGATGTGTACCCTGGTATCAATATAATCTTCGTTGAGGGAACTATGGATATAAGCATTATTTCTAAGGATGGTATGAGTGCCATACTTTCAAAGGAACCATTTGTTTCTGAGGTTATGGATAGTATAAGATCAGTGCTTTCTGATAGAGTTTTATTGTTCTATGTACAGGAGTTGTGCCATCAGGTTCCTGTATGTGTCAAGGGTTTTCATGGGTCGGAGGGCTGTTCTTTGTCATATAAACATCAAAGTCGGTAATATTATGTTGTTGGATTGAAAAATTGTTATATCTGATGATGTCAATACACTACTGGGATGGGGATCCATGAATAAGTTCAACATGAAACTTTTCGCAGTGCCATTTGCGATCACCGCAGTATACATGACATTATGTCTTGTCTGCACTATCACTTCAATACAAGAGAATTCGGTCTTTGATTTTTGTCTGTTCGATCCGATGAAGGTAGGTACATTGGGCGTAGCAAATGCATATGTCAGCCTTTCTGATATATTCCCAGAAGCTGTTTGGAATGCCTTTGCAGAATTGCCGAACGCTCTTCTGGATCTTATTGACGGAGTGATGGGCGATTATGTGAAGAGAGCTGATATGGCAGTCGCGTTCACCATCATCGGATTCATTCTTGTGATTGCAGGCATGTTGTCAAAGGTTGCTAGAAACTGTCAGAAGAAGGACGATTCCCGTGAGTTCATGTTCACAACCCGTCCTCATGCGGTCCTTAAGGCAGCGGCGATGCCATGGGATATCTTCCCCGCAATGTATTCACACAAATACGTCCCTGTAATAGTGCCGATCTTCTTCTTGCCATTCATCATATTGTTTGCTTTGTTTTCGATGATAATCATACTTGTAATATTCCTTATCGAAAAGGCTGTCGTCGGCGTTATGGCCAAATCAGCGTATAACAAGGATAAGAAAGAATATGATGCGCTCACTCAGTACGCAGTCTGTCCCAAATGTAAGAGGAAATATTATCAGCCCAATGTAAAGTGTAAATGCGGTCTGGTCTTTGAATATCCTGTTCCAGGTGTTTATGGTATAAAAGAACATTATTGTGTCAAAGGACATGCTGTACCATGCAACAACAATAATGGGGCCAGATCCAAATTGAATATGGTATGTCCTTACTGTAACGGAGAGATAAAGACCCATGAAGCTAGACCTATTGTGTTCTCAATGGTGGGTGCTGAGGGTTCTGGAAAGACCACTTTGATTGTATCTGCGGCAGAGACAGTGTGCGATGCGGCAAAGAAGAAGGGATTATATGCCGACACATCAAAAGGGATCTCTCCTGCAGTTCAAGGATCAAAAGATGCGGTGGCACCTACAATCATGGGCGAATTGGATTCTGAATGTTTATTCGTCTGGTCCAGAGAAATACATGATAGAGAATTGGTTTTCAATGACATCTCTGGTAAGGAGTTTGAACCCACGGACGATAGGTCTCTTTTCCAGGAGTACTACAAATACAGCGATGGTTTCATTTTCGCCATCGATCCGTTAGCCGTCATAGCGTTCTACAATTCGAACTCGACTTTCAAAAGCAATAAGACCACGGTGACAAGCACATTGGAATCTTTTTACCAGATCTACACGTTGATCAATGGGTATGGTCCCTCCGTTAGGTCGGCTGTCCCTATGGCTGTTGTATTGACGAAGATGGACAATCCTCGTGTGAGTTCTGCTGTGAATGCAGAAGGTTCTCCTGAGGCGTTCCTGGAGAAGTATGGTCAGGAGAATTTTGTCAAGATCGTCAAATCTACGTTCGATAATGTAAAATATTTCTCTGTCGCGTCGTTGGGTAGCAATTCCAATGCGATCGAGCCATTCAAATGGGTGATCGATCAGAAGGATGAGGATTTCAAAAAGATACTCTGACGGTCATGGGCGTTCTTCCCTTCCGTCAGCATATCGAATGAATCTACCAGTATCTTTGGGTTGAGCTTTGTCGATCACATCCCAAGGCCAATCCTCGTACTGCTTCCTTCTGATCTCATCGAGGGCATCCCTGACATCTTTGTCGTTCTTTAGGATCACAGGGCCGAAGGTTGTCTGTTTTTCATTGATAGGCTCGCCCTCAAGTAGCCAAAGAACAGCATTGGATACGCCGTTGGTGAATGTGACATCTTGATCTCCAGGTAGTTTGAATCTCATATTGGACGAGAATGTGGATTTCTCAATCTTTATGCCGGATCCTGATACAGCATAAAGATTTCTGTTAATTTTTGAAGAAACTGCCGGAATGGTCATGCTTCTTCCTGCATCGATGGAGATCCTCAAGATCCTTACATGATGGGATTCATCTGCTGCCCATGAATCTTTATTCGGTATGATTGCTTTCTTCCCGTTGAATTCTCCGGCTATGATCTTTATTGAATAATCTTCATTTTCTATAACTGGAACATTTTCTGACCAGATATTGTTCAATGTAGTATCCTTGTTCTTTTTATCCATTGGGAGATTCATCATGATCTGTGTGATATCATTTGGATTCCTTTTTTCCGAAGAAGTAAGAGGATACATCTCACAGTGTTGGTATCTGCTGCTAGCTGTCAACCACTGGACATCTCCAAAGCCATATCTTCCCTGATTGCCTAGATTATCGAAGTGATCGACATATCCCTTTTCAGGGATCGTTATTGTTTCATATCCCCAATGTGCATGTGCAGGAAATCCCGGTACGACCTTTCCATGGTACATTCTGAAACCAAATCTCATGTCATAATCTCTTCCTAGGTCTCTGCCAGCTATTTCTGATAGAGGAGGTGCTTGTTGAGAATTCCCTTCTGGATAGTCATCTTCATGATGCGAAACAAAAGTGAACGGGTCTTCTACGTCCCAATGCATGCCGATCGGCTTGCTTAAAATGATCTGGCCTTGATTTTTCTTTTTGAAGATAGACATGTCGTACCGACGGCCTATATGTTCTCTCTGGTTTTAATATTCGTTATCGGTTTATATTGAGAACTGTTACACTATCAATATGGAAGAGATACAGGGAAATGAAGGCACCCGTCTCAATAAATTCATAAGCGAAGCAGGAGTAGCATCCAGAAGAGCATCTGACAGGCTTATAGAGGATGGGCATGTTACGATCGATGGAAGAAAGGCCGTCCTAGGTGACAAGGTGTTTCCAGACTCAGTTGTGTGTGTAGACGGTAAACAGATATCCAGAGAAGAAGAGGACATCATACTTGCATTCTATAAGCCAGTAGGCATAACATGTACCTCCAATCCAGAGGATAAAAATAATGTCATCGACTACATAGGATATCATAAACGCATCTATTCCATCGGAAGACTTGATAAGGATTCTGAAGGTCTTTTGTTGTTGACCAACAACGGTGAACTTGCTGATGGCATCATGCGTTCTCGTGCTGAGCACGAGAAGGAATATCTTGTGGAGGTCAGCAAAGATATAACGCCCGCATTTCTAAAGGGGATGTCAGAAGGTGTACCTATTATTGAGGGGAAGGTCACAAAGAAATGTTTTGTCGAACAGACAGGACCAAGGGAATTTAGGATAATACTGAGACAGGGACTCAATAGACAAATACGTCGCATGTGTGATTATTTTGGATATGATGTTGTCAGACTTGTACGTGTAAGGATCATGAACATAACGACAAAGGGTCTTAAAGAAGGAAGACACAGGAATATTTCTAAGATCGAACGTGATGAGTTGTACGATCAACTCGGTTTAAAAAAGTAATTTTGGATGATCATTTCACTGCGTATTCATTTTTGCAATACCAGTAGATCTTTTAATTAAAATAAAAATTGAAATGCGGGAATGACCCCGCTAAAATATTTAGACCGCGTGGGTAACTTTGTCCATCAATCCCTGTGCCTGGTTGACTTCGGCATCGGACATCTGGAGTTTGTTCTGGAGCTGATACTCTGTGTGCACGTCAAGGCAGTCAACGTATGCTATGAGGATTCCTTCATCGGTTGCGACGAATTTCACTGTGATGGGTGTATCCCTTGTAACATTCTCGGGTAGTTCCATCTCGAAATCTCCTACAGGGTATCCCTCGATAAGATCTACTTTTTTGCCTTCTTCCTTGTTGTAGGCACCGTTCTCATAGATTTCGACCTTTATCGAGGTCTGGTTGTCTTCTTGTGGGTAGTAGGTGTTGATCTGCACTATTGGCAGTACCTCGTTCCTGAAGATTATGTTAGAGATCTTCTCAGAATCATCATCGTATGTGACTTTGATTCCGAAGGATTTACTCAGTACGTTGTGAACCGAGATCTCTCCTGCGACAATTGGTGCTTCAATTACCTTTCCAGAGTTGTCAAGCTTTGGTTCTGCTACTTTGGAGGTACCGTCGGCTCCCCATGCTGCAGATTTTGCGAACATTGCTGCTCCTTTGGCTACAGATTGGTCTGGATCGAAGATCTTGACGTCAGCGGTGGGATATTTCTTTGTGATACCGTTCTTTACTTGGGGCATCCTTGAGGATCCTCCGACCAGAAGTACGGTGTCAATATCCTTTATCGTGAATTTCTTAGAGGTCAGGGTTTTCTCAATGATGTCCAATGTGGTCTGCATCAGAGGTGCACTGGCATTCTCGAATTCTTCGCGGGTTATGGTGTAGACTACCTTTTTTCCGCCTACATTGAGCGTTCCTTTTGTGGATTCCGCTGTGGACAGTCTCTTCTTGATCGTTTCTGAGTCCAGGACAAGTGATTGTTTTACTTCATCATCTTCATCGAGTTCGTATTCTTCTACGCCTGCATCGGTCATGACCTTTTGTTTGATCAGTTTTGTAATGATCGCATCCCAGTCCTTTCCTCCAAGAAGTCTTTCTCCATCGGTTGAGACCGCAGTAAAAGATTGTCCCTCGATCTCGAGGACGGTCACATCAAAGGTTCCTCCTCCAAGGTCATAGACAAGGACTCTTTTCTTGGAACCGTCCGATCCCAATCCAAATGAGATCGCTGCTGCGGTAGGTTCGTTGATGAGCGTTACTTCTTCCAATCCAGCGACCTTTCCTGCTGTCTTCGTGGCATCTCTTTCTTTCTGTCCGAAGTACGCAGGGCAGCCGATGACCGCTTTTTTGATGTCGCAGCCGTGGTTGTCGTTAAAGTCGTTGATCATTTTTTTGAGAATGGAAGCAGATAATGTGACTGGTGTGTATTTCTCGCCATCAATATCAACTTCATAGTCAGTTCCTATGTGTCTTTTGATGGCCGATATTGTCCTCTCAGGGGCATACATCATGGACATGTCCTTTGCAGGAGATCCTATTATGATCTCTCCGTTGTCATTGAACAGGATTACCGATGGTGTGGTGTCTTCTTGTTCAAAATTCTTTTCTACGATTGGCTCGCCGTTCTCATCGATGTAAGCAAGACATGAATATGTCGTTCCAAGGTCGATTCCGATTAAATATTTCTCTGCCATTTTCATTCCTCTTTGTTGTTTGATCTTTCTGATTGGTTGTTCGTGGTGAATTTATATATCTTCACTTTTTCTTTGAAAAGTATACGTCCGTTGAATTCGTATTCATAGGACAGTCTTTCTGCTATGGTGCCGTTAAGTGTCTCGTCATCGGTTGGCACAACATCGATGATTCTCTGATGAATCGTGTTTAGTCTCTCACAGTCGAATTTCCCGATGTGCACACCCGCATCAATAAGGATATTTTCCATATCCGTGCTGTAGGCGGTAAATGAATCCAGGATGTCCTTGGGACTGAATTTATCGAGTTTCTTTTCCATGTCGGAGCAGAGTTTGAAGAAATCCTCTCTCATGATACACATCTGTTCCAGCATGTTCATGAATTTTCTATTGGCGATCTCTGTGTCTCTCTTTGCCACGGCATCCATATAGTTCTTGTGTTGTTCTTTAGATGTAATGCATTCGCTGTTCTCAGTTCTGAATTGAGCTATATCCCTTCTTAGTGCTTCTATTTCTTCTTCGATGGTAGGTGCGTTCACTTTGACATCTTGTGTCGGTAGAGGTTCTTCACTTTGAATGATTGTAGGCTCTTTTTTCTCTTCTGCTGTTACAACAGGTTCGTGGTCTGCAACCATGGGTTTGGATTCTGTCTCGATAGGTTCCTTGACCTTTTCTTGAACAGGTTCTGACCTTACTATGTCCTCGATGAGCACTTCATTTCTTTCTGTTTCTTCCTGAACAACAACCGTATTCTCGGTCGGGGCTCTCTCATTCACATCTTCTTTGCCATCGTTCTCTATCGAACCAGTGGTCAGAAGGTTCTTGAGCATTTTTGTGGGGGTCTTTTTCTTAGAGCTCATTTTGTCTCCTCCGAGTTGTTGTTAAGAAGCCATATGAAAGGGTCCTCCACTCTGATGGGGGAGACACCTCTGGTCAACATGCTTCCTACAGGATTGCTTCCAAGTGATGAAACGGCGAAGTAACAGTGCTTTTCGAATTCTTTTACGTTCTGTGTGAATTCGTTGGACACTGCTCTGCGTAAGTATTCCTCAACTTCTGCACTTATCTGTTCGAAGTTTGAACGGTCATATTTTCCGCGTTCGCGTTCAATGTTCAATGAGGAATTGAGTCCAAACAAGATCTTTTCTTCTTCTTCATCTTCAGGTGATTTCATCAATACATCACTTTTGGTCAATGCGACCGCAAGAGGTATCTGAATCTTGTCCCTTGTCTTGGATTTGTTGCTGGCACGGATTATGTTCGAGATGTTCGCAAGCATCTCAGATACATTAGGTCCGATAGCAGGTTTGTTCTCTACGTGTATCCTTTTGTTTATGTAAGGGATCTGCAGAGGGTCCACAAGGAATACTATTCCAGATGCACGGGATATGAACGAGTTGAGATTCAGTCCCATGATCTTGCTTGTGGAACAAAGGTCCTCACCTGCTGTGTCGAAAAATGCCAGAGTGTATACCTTAGGTCTGTCGCCTTCGATGAATCTCAGGTAATAGATCATAGGTTCTCTGGCATCGGTACTTTCTTCGAATGAGGGTGTGGGTGCTAGTTTCCTTCCGTCTTCGAATAATCTCTTGTAATATGTATCACGATAGATCAACGAGGTATTGTCCGTAGCAGCGCTCATTGTTGCTCCGAATTCTTGTGTGAAGGAGTTCTTGAGTTGATTTATGAGAACGGCTATGTAGTGGCTTTTTCCGACTCCTTTAGGTCCAAGCATCACAAACACTGTGCTTCCTTCATCTTCCGCACCTTGAGGGATAGGATTATGGCATATTGGACACAGTCTCTTGTAAGCTGATCTGTTGCATATATCACATACACCAGATGAATTCCTGACGATGTGATGGTCCGTAGTTACTGCATCAGATCCCATCGGGTCCTTACCTAGGAATATTGTCTTCTCAACATCTATCTCTTCATCATCTTTTCCGCAACTGTATTTTTTTGCATCAGTTGTTGAAAGGTTCCTCAGGAATTGTTTTGTACATGAGGGGTTGGTGCATTGATAGTGTATGCTTTTCAGATTTATTGAATTGAAACAGAACGGGCAGATATAACCATGGTCCTGATTGTCAGATGTTTTCTTTCCCATCGTATCAGCTCTCCTTGTAGAGTGGGTGGATAAATCTGAAGTTATGATATTCCTCCTCATTCAAGAAGAACAACCTTACCTTATTCAGGTCCAATTTTGGTCCAGCCATAAAAGTTATGACTGTTTTTCCGTTGTTCAACGGTGTGGGGGTCTTACTTGTCCAGATATTCACTCCGTCCCAGATTTTTAGAGGTATGCCTTCGCTTACGCAAATGGCGCACATTGCTGGTAACTCTTTTATCTGAGGCTCGGTCTCTATGCTTAGAAGGATCTTTGAGTCTACTTTGGAGGCTTTTTCTACTTCTAGTTTGTATTTCACTTTGTTGTAGTCGCCCGAGAATATATTGATACTCATACCGCGAGAGTACAGTCTTTCGCCGTCGACATCATACTGGGCGAAGATGGTAGCGACTCTCTTTTTGGAGTTGCCCATAGGTATGCGTACTATTTTGTTGGAATTGTAGGCTTCACGGCTGACAGTTATTCTTTCTGCAGTGATATCATTGGGATCGGTAACCGGTGAATCGTCTTTGATCGCTATGATCGCTGTTTCGGCATCATTTGGCCAATTCATGGTCAGATCGCAGTCGTTCCCGCTCATTTTTTTCTCCACGTCCCTGAAAGGTTTCAGGTTTGCTACCATCACATCTTTTCCTCTTACAGCCACATTGCCCGCGGAGATCATGGGATATATGTAGTGCACTGCTCCGTCAGGAAGCATGAATCTCATACCGTCTTCGTATGTTTCGAGAGGTTGGACCTCTTTCATCCAAGAATTTAGATCGCTCAGTTGGATCATGCGTCCATACATCGTCACTTTTTTAGGCGAATAATATAGACTGACCTGCTCTTTGCTCTTCCATTTTGCTGTGAATGATCCATCTGATTTGTTCCAGCGTACTTCCATATCTCTTACTGGATCTGGGAATTTTATAGTTGTACCTGAGAATGCTGATCCCATAGACCTTTCTATTTTGCCTTTATTCTCATATTCTGCAACGAAAAGATAGTAGTATTTCACTCCGCCTACGAGACCGTAATCATCGAAGGGAATTACACCGTTATGGTTAAGTTCTATTTCGTCACCTGTTCCTGCTGTATTGGTACCTTCTTTTCTCCAGATACGTACTTTTGAACATCCTTTTGGTTTTTCGTAGCTTATCCGCAATCCTCCGCCGATAGGTTCGATGATGACGTTTTCGACCTCAACGAATACAGTGATAGGACCGCAGCTAGCAGCTTCCTTCGATAGTATACCGTAACGTTTACTGTATACTGAATAGTAATAATCGATGCCTGGGTCCATTGTTTTGTCTAAATAGACGCTGTTTGGGATCTCAGTTAGAGGTTCCGTGTCCTCATTCACTGTAGGAAGTCTGTCGTGTGCTCTGTAAATGCAGAATGTTGTATTCTTTCTTTCTTCAGGTATTGCGAATTTGAGCAAAGCTTTTCCTTCGCGTATCTGAATGGTTGCATCCGCTGGGGATTCTGGTGGGTACCCCATCATCTTAGCTTTTGTTGCAGGATGGTCGGGACATCTTTCGGCAGCAGACACGAACAATGCCATTTTAGCATCCTCGTCCTTTGTTTCCTCTGCCTTCTTACAAAGGGTTTCTGCATCAGTGACCCGTTGTATACTTTCCTCATATTTTTTTCTTAGTTCAACATCATTTTCAATGATATACGGGAAATCATTGATAGCCTTTTCACAGTACATCTGACAGCTTTTGAATTTCTTCATTTTATACGACTGTTCAATATTTTTTACTGTTGTGTCGTATTTGGCCATAGAAGTAGCTAGATCTTGGGAAAGTTCACTGATGTTAGGATATGTGGAATAGGTTTTTTTAAGATTCTTGAGATCCTCATCTGCTTTTTGAAGCAATCCAGATTCCAAGTTCTTTTTGAATCTCTCTTCTATTACCTTTGCCTTGTTAAGACTATCTTGGAAGTCAAATCCGCATTTTATACAAGTTTTGTTACCGGATGATTGCTCTGTGTTACAGTTAGGGCATTTGGTCTTGATGCTGAATCCGCATATGGAACAGCACATGGCGTTCCCACCGCTTTCTGTCATTCCACCGCAATTGGGGCATATGATCAGTTTGCTATCTTTTGTTGAGAAATTGGAAAGATATTTTTTCTTTATACAATAATCCTCAAGTATGGCAACGGACATGTTCATGTCCGCGTCTGTGCCTCTTACGTAAGCATTTAGCAGATTATCGATGTATTCTCTGGAGAATGGTTGTCCATAATCTTCATCCATCGTACTCATTGCTGGAGCCAAGATCTTCATACAATTTCCATACTTCATAAGAAGCATCATTGCAGGATCGTCTTCCAATATTGTTTTGATGGCCCTTAAGGTCTGGATATAAGAGTCCTGTGTTGGCAGGACGTCCTGTTTCACATTGGCTACTCTTTTCTCACAGATCTCGAAAGCATTTCTCATGTCTGACAGGGAACAGCCCTCTCTAAGTCTGTTCACATTGATCTCCAGACTGGCATTATCAATGAGTTCGTTAAGCACGTCTGTGGGCATATATGCGCCGACGTCCCTCATTCCTGCAAATGCATTTGCTACCCTGGGATTCACTATTTGTGCAGGAGAGATGTCCTTGATGCCAGCGGCCTCAATGAGATCCGCTTTTGAAATATTGTCCCATCCTAGTTTTTTGACCAGTGCATCAGCGGTTCCTGGGAGCAAGATGCGAGTGCCGTCGTGAAGTATGATCGAATCCTTGTTGAGTTTGGATGCTTTGGCTGCGAGCACCCTGCGTCCGTCAGCGAATTCCTTCGCCTTCAGAGCAGGGTCGCTCATGACCTTATGCATATCCGGTACTAGTTCCAGGATCTTTCCTATTACGAATCTGCGGTCAAGGTCGTTCTGTTTATCTTTGAACTCCTTTATCCACTTCTTCTCTTTCTCATCGATTTTGGATTCGATGGATTCTGGACTGTACGTACTCACTTTGTTTGGATTGAGTCCGATCAGACGACAGTAATTTTCCCTGTCATTAGCCATTATCGGACCTCATCAGTGCTGAAGTTTAGCCTTCTCTCCGCTTTCGCGTAGTCCCATGGCACCTGTGTTGATGGCCATGGCGATGGTGCTGAACGTATCTCCTAGTTTGTCAAGGGTCGTGAACATGGCTCCTTCTTCAACAGTGGCAATCTGTCTGAGGAAAGATGTATCTGCCTCAGAGAATCCAACTGCGACGATGGTTATGCCGCCTGTTCTGCATGTGATGGCTTCAGAGACAGCTGTGTCCCTCTTACCCCAGATTCCATCTGTAAGGACGAGCACCATCTTCGCACCAGGCTTTCCACTGAGTACGGCTTGTGCAGTTCCAAGGGGACTGGCATCCGTTCCTCTTCCGAGCATGTTAACATTAAGGTCATCTAACGAAGTGATTATCGTGTTGGAGTCTGCAGTAAGTTCTCTTATGACCTTGACCTTGTCACCAAATCCGATCAATGCGACCTTGGTGTTCTCGTTGGAAACACTTGAAACAAAGTCCCTGATACTATCTTTCACTTCATCCAATGAGATCTTCATACTTCTGGACAGATCCACACATATGGCGATGTTCCTCGAGATCGGGGCATCCGAGCGCCTTGCTCCGGGTGCTTCTCCCATCCAAGAGATATCGTCTGGAACGGCTTCAGCATCTACATTGAGTGCTTCTCCGTCCTGATATGCGTTGACCTTCACGACACCGTTGTCGTCGTATGTGTATTCGATATCGACGAGTGTTCCGTTACCAACGTTGCAAAATCCAGTAATAACGACTTTTGCTAGGACATAGCAGTCTAGTGGGTTCTTGCTTTCACCCTGAAGTGTGTAGACTTCGATCCTGTCTGTTAGGTTACCTTCTGCGATCTTAAATGATTTTTTGACATTAACAGGAACTTTTGAGTTCTTTTTGATCATGATCTCGTTGATGTATCTTTTTCCATCGACACTGGTTGAAAGGGCACCGAGACTATGTGCTGTAACATCAGTGACCTTCTGATCAGATAGTCCAATCTTATCGCTTGTGTAAAGTTCAGAGACTATGGCTGCTCCTTTTGCCACGGCAAGATCGGTATCACTGTGCTCTATGACGTTGTCCTTTCCTGTGAGTTTTTTGAGGAATTTGGGTACCTGTGGCATCCTTGAGGATCCTCCTACCAAGAGGACCTCATCGATATCTTCCCATTTCATCTGAAGATCGTCCATTAATTTCAGGACGACATCCCTTGTAGCATTGAGAAGGTGTTGTGTTTTAAGGTCGAATTCTTCACGTGTGAGAGTGTATTTTCCAGCGTGACCTTCGTATTTTAATTGAATTGCAACATTGTCGGCTTTAGTAAGGATCTTCTTGTAATTCTCTGAAGCAACAATTAGTTCGTTCTTTTTAGACTCGTTCTCTCTGGGGTCCATTCCGAACTCTTCCTGGAATTTGTCACAGATGTATTTTGTTATGACTGAATCCCAGTCTTTTCCTCCAAGGAGGTGGTTTCCATCTGTTCCAATCACTACAATGTTTCCGCCTTTTATCTTGACGATAGTGACATCAAAGGTTCCTCCTCCGAGGTCGTACACCATGACTGTTTTATCGACAGAACGGTTGTATCCGTAAGATATAGCGGCCGCAGTGGGTTCGTTGACGATCTTCAGGACCTTTATTCCGCAGGATTCTCCGGCGCGTATTGTCGCTTTTCTCTGGAAATCGTTGAAGTATGCGGGTACAGTTATTACGGCGGAATCGATCTTTTGTCCAGATTTTTCTTCCGCTTCTTTTATTACTTCTTTCAAAAGCATCCCTGAGAGCTGTTCTGCCGTGTAGACCTTTCCGAAGGCCTCAACTGTAAAGCTATTGTCTCCCATTCCACGTTTGAAGGCCGCTGCGATGATACCTGCACCGCCAGCCTGCATGTCTTTGGCATCTTCTCCGATCAGGATTTCCCCTTTTTCGAGGAAACAAATAACTGACGGCGTAATGTCCTTTCCAAACGCGTTTGGAATGATTTCTGTTTTTGTTGTTTTCTTATCGTAAACTGCTACTGAGCAGTGAGTTGTTCCAAGGTCGATTCCTACCTTCATAATCCCATCACTACTTGTATTGCGCTTTTAATATAAAACTGCATTCAACCATGCTACGAAATTCGTAGCGATAATATTTGCAATTGAATTTTTGTATCATGTTACATGTATCATCTATGGATTTCGTATTTTTGTAATTAGTCAAATTCTGCATTAGAATTATATATTTTAATTTGTATGTTAGTTCAATTGAACAAGTATTCAAGTGATTACAATGTTACCGACAGACTGTAGAATGAAACCCGAAGATATTGACAAAGCCCGCATGTCGATGTTGAATGCCCATATGGTTGATGACGTTTCTGGATTATTCAAAATTTTTGGAGATAGTACCAGGATAAGGATATTATGGACATTGGACACCGTGGAAGAGATGTGCGTTTGTGGATTAAGTGAAACCCTCAGTATGTCGATATCTGCTGTATCGCACCAGCTGAGGATACTGAAGGATGCTGATCTTATCAAAGGGAGACGTGACGGCAAGAACATCTACTATTCTCTTTGTGACCACCATGTAAAATTGATTTTGGAGATGGCTTTGGAACACAGAAGAGAGGGTAGGGAATGAAAGCAGTCTTAGAGATTAAGGGGATATGCTGTCCTAATTGTGCATCAAAATTAGAGGATAGATTAAGGACAATAAAAGGGTGCGATTCTGTCACATATGCTTTTATGACACAGAGGATAACCTTGGAAACTTCCGAGGGGAATATGGACAGTATAATTACAGCTGCGATGTCGACGGTCCATAAATATGAACCAAAGGCAGAAGTATCATTGAAGAAGGTCTATCGGTGAGGATTAGTATTGACGTCATAAAGGTGACGGTCGCCTCTGTTCTTCTTATCGTGGGCCTGTATCTCAAGTTCTTGTCCGGTGCAGATGATACAGTCCAATTGATCGTGTTTGGTATTGCATATGTCATCTGCATATACGATGTCGTTGTTGAATGTGCGCACAATATTCGTCATGGTGATGTGTTCGATGAGAATCTTCTTACATTGATAGCGACGCTGGGTGCATTTGCCATAGGTGAATATCCAGAGGGTCTGGCTGTGGTATTGTTCTTCATAGTCGGTGAAATGTTTGAGGGATATGCCATCGATAGATCTAGACGTTCCATATCCGCGTTGATGGACATAGTTCCTGAGAGTGCAAATGTGATCAGAGATGGAAAGGTCATAGAGGTCGATCCCCAAGATGTTCATATTGATGAATTGATTGTTATTAAGCCCGGAGAGAAGGTTCCGCTAGATTGCTTGATAATTGACGGTTCAACATCGGTGGATACCAAAACGTTGACTGGAGAGTCCATGCCGCGTGATGTGGACGCTGGAGATGAGCTTCTAAGTGGTTTCATCAATCTTTCGGCAAAGGTGACCGCTAAGGTTACCAAGGTCTATGAGGATTCTGCAGCAGCCCGTATAATGGAGCTCATCGAAGATTCAGCTTCCAGAAAAGCCAGGTCTGAGAGATTCATCACTACGTTTGCCAGATATTATACACCTGCTGTCTGTCTATTGGCATTCTTAGTTGCTTTTGTGCCTATATTCTTCTTCGGACAGGATGTCCAGACATGGACATATAGGGCCTTGACATTGCTTGTGGTCTCATGTCCATGTGCATTGGTCATCTCTATACCGATGGGTTTCTTCTGTGGTATGGGGTGCGCCTCCAAATTTGGAATACTCGTGAAGGGAGGGAATTATCTGGAGATGCTTGCCAAGACCGATACAGTGGTCTTTGACAAGACTGGTACGCTGACAAAAGGATCATTTTCGGTCAGTAATATTCATTCTAATCAGATGTCCGAGGACGAATTGGTACAGTTGGCAGCAGAGGCGGAATTCTATTCCGATCATCCGATATCGATGAGTATAAAGGAAAAGTATGGCAAGGATATCGATCCCACAGTGATAGGGAGTTCCAAGGTAATCCCTGGAAAAGGCGTTGTGACCGAGGTTCGGGAGTCGACGATCAATGTTGGGAATTCCAAAATGATGAAGAGCATAGGTCAAACACCGATAGAGAATTGTTGTAAAGGCACCAAGGTACATCTGGCATCAGAGAACGGATATTTGGGTCATATTTCGGTATCCGATAAGGCCAAGGACGATTCAAGATGGACGATTAACTCTTTGAGGCATATGGGTGTAAGAACGGTCATGTTGACGGGAGATAACCGTGAGGTCGCTGACGATATGGCAGAAAGACTCGGACTGGATGAAGTGCATTCTGAACTTTTGCCGGAAGATAAACTTACTATTCTTGAGGAAATCATATCCAAGTCCAATGGCAGCACGGTCTTCGTCGGCGACGGTATCAACGATGCACCATCATTGGCCAGGTCGGATGTGGGAATAGCCATGGGAGGAATCGGTTCAGACGTTGCAATAGAGGCTGCGGATGTGGTCTTTCTGAATGATGCCCCCTCGAATGTGGTGACCGCAGTCAGGATCTCAAGACGTACAATGAGGATCGTGCATGAGAACATAATATTCGCTTTGGGCGTTAAGGCGATAATAATCGTATTGGCCGCAGCCGGCATCGTCGGTATGTATGCTGCGATATTCGGTGATGTTGGTGTATCGATAATAGCAATACTCAATGCGATGAGATGTCTCAGGACCAAAGGCGTAGGTCCAGACGTTATTACATCTGGGAGCGAAGATATCAATACCTGAGAAATCCTTACTTGCATCATGGATGAGCAAACTGCCAAAGAACAGTGCATATTGGCCTTGAGATATGTTTCAGGCAATGGTGCTCCCAGAGATCCGACGTTCGCAGCCACGATGTTCAAGAGAGTGGCTGCGGACGGTCATGCTAACGGGCAGTTCGGATTGGCAGAGCTGTTGGTGACCGGGAATGGGATACAGCAGGATATTCCCCGTGCGATAGAATACTATGAAAAGGCTGCTTCTCAGGAACATCCTGCCGCCATGTTCAGACTCGCTTCCATGATGATGGAAGAAGGGCCGATGCAGGATGTTGACAAGGCCAGAATGTATTTCATAAGATGTGCCGAGTTGGGAATGACGATGGCATTCATTGTCGCCGGGGACATCTATTTTTACGGGGTGGGCGGCAATCAGAATATGGAGGAGGCGTTTGTTTGGTATGAGCAAGCCGCAATAGCAGAGGACCCTATTGCGATGTTCAAATGCGGATATATGCTGGAGAACGGCATAGGGGTCAAGAAGGATGATGCAACGGCCCTACAGATGTTCAGGGGAGCTGCGTTAAGAAGGGTTCCCGAGGCTCAGTTCAAAATGGCATCGTTAGCATATGACGGCAAGGTTCCTGGAGGGAAGAAAGAAGCAGCTCAGTGGTATCAAAAATGTTCTGATCATGGGTATCCGGCCGCTACTTTCAATCTTGCAACCATGTATTACGAGGGTGACGGAGTGGACAGGGACTTTGTCAAGGCATTCGAACTTTACAGCAAGGTCGCGGAGGAGACGGATGACGGTGATGCGTATCTCATGTTGGGACGTATGTACTTGGATGGTCTAGGCACCGAGAAAGATCTGGATCTAGGATTCAAAGCGATAGGTAAAGCTGCAAATGCTGGAAATCAGTCCGCTTATCAATTGATTGAAGATATGAAAAGAAGACAGAATTCTCAGTTCATCAGGATAGATGGAACGGAGTGAGGATCTCTGTGAGGTCGTTCACGGTCTCATTCGATTTACAAGACACTCCTTTTTTCTTTCTGTCCAAGAAGATCGTATCGGTCCCTGCTCTGGACCCTGCTCTTATATCGTTGATCGAATCCCCGATCATAACGGCTTTCGAAGGATCGGCACCAAGTTCTTTCAGACATAGCAGGACGGGTTGAGGGTCTGGTTTTCCGTTGATACATCTGTCAGAACCGACCATGGAGCCGAAATAATGATTGAAGTTCAGTCTGTTGGATATACCATCGATGTGCGGTGTAAGGGAGTTGGAGACGATACCCAACTTCTTTCCTCTTGCTGATAGTTCAGATATGCATATTTTTGCATCGGGGAAGAGTTCTACTGCATCTTTGTAGCACGTATCGTATGTAGTTATTACAATACTAAAGAAATCTCTGAATTTACAGGGGCAATTCGGTTTGTATTTTTCCCAAGTGTCCCTCATAGGTGTTGTCACATATTCATCATATTTACTCGGATCGTAAGGTATTCCAAATTCCTTGAATCCGGCGCGTAGCGCGATCTCCAACCCGTGACTGGAATCGACGAGCGTATTGTCGAGGTCGAAAATGTATGTATCGTACTCTTTCACAGGTCTGCATTGTCTAGGAGGTTTATTGCTGTTTTCATTTTCATTTTTATATACGCATCATGCTCAAAGGAACCTTGTTCTTCTGTATGATTTAATAACACGCACTGAATAATGTATAATTGGAGTGACCATGATGGATGATATCGAGATCGCAGAGAATGCGAAGGTGAAACGCATCACAGAGGTCGCGGAGACCATCGGCCTTGCCGCGGACAGCATAGAGCAATATGGTAAATACATCGCCAAGGTCCCATTGGATGTAATTGAAAGATACAAAGACAATAGGGATGGCAAGCTGATTATGGTAACAGCTGTCACCCCGACACCGGCTGGAGAGGGGAAGACGGTCACAACGATCGGGCTCATTCAAGGTCTAGCTTATATTGGAAAAAGTGTGGTCGGAGCATTAAGGGAGCCGTCTGTTGGACCTACCTTTGGTGTCAAGGGAGGGGCGACAGGAGGAGGATATTCGCAAGTATATCCGATGTGGGATATCGATCTTCATTTTACAGGTGATATACATGCTGTCGGATCTGCAAA